>JAUXCW010000184.1 GCA_030618705.1 Gammaproteobacteria bacterium
GCCTTGCCCTCCATCAAACCCGGGATCTCCCGAAACTGGCGGCGAATTTCGACGATCATCTCCATCGCCGCATCCCCCACCGCGGTCATGGTGATAGACGCGATCAGGAAGGGAATCAAACCCCCGAGGAATAAGCCGACCAATACCTGGGGGTCACCGAGATGGAGCAGGAACTCCCGGCCACCTGTGGACATGGTTTCAACATAGGCGGCGATGATCGCCAACGCCGCCAGCGCCGCGGCACCAATGGCGAAGCCCTTGCCGATGGCTGCCGTGGTATTGCCCAGTTCGTCGAGGGAATCGGTGATTTCACGGGTTTCGGCGCCCAGCCCCGCCATCTCCGCGATACCGCCGGCGTTATCCGCCACCGGGCCGTAGGCATCTATCGCCATGGTAATACCGACGGTGGCCAACATGCCCACCGCAGCGATGCCCACGCCATAGAGCCCCGCCAGGGAGGTGGAAACATAGATGATGCCGCATATTGCAAGCACGGGAATCACCACTGACTGCATACCCACAGCCAGGCCTGTGATCATCACCGTGGCCGCACCCGTTTTGCCCGACTCTGCAATGCGCAGGACAGGCTTGGAGGAGGTGTAGTATTCGGTGACCAGGCCGATAATGATGCCGCCGACCGCGCCGGCCAGTACCGCCATCCAGACCGAGGCGCTGATGCCGGCTCCGCCGACGACAAAATAAGCGGCGATGATAAACAAGATCGGGGCCGCCAGGGTGCCGCTGCGCAGGGCCACGGCAGGCGCCTTATGGGACATGGCGCGCACCATGAGAATACCGAGTATTGAACAAATCAGGCCGGTAGAGGCCAGCGCCAGCGGCAGGAACATCAAGGCCGAGCGGGCGTGTTCCTCATCCATGCCGGGCGCCAGGCCCGCGAGCACGGCGAAGCCCATGGTGGATGCGATGGCGATCGACGCAATCATCGAGCCGCAATAGGACTCAAAGATATCCGAGCCCATACCGGCGACGTCACCGACGTTATCGCCGACATTATCGGCGATAACACCCGGGTTGCGGGGGTCATCCTCCGGAATACCGGCCTCTATCTTACCCACCAGGTCGGCACCGACGTCGGCGCTCTTGGTAAAGATACCGCCGCCCACCCGCGAAAACAGGGCGACGATGGACGCGCCCATGCCGAAGCCGTGGATCGCGTGGGCGGTCTCGGGGTCGCCGCCAAAGAACCAGTACAGCAAACCGAGCCCGATCAAACCCAGGGAGGCAACGCAAAGTCCCATAATCGAGCCACCAAAAAAGGCCACGGACAGGGCTTGTGCCGGACCATGATCGTGTGCCGCGGTGGTCGTGCGCACATTGGCCCGGGTGGCCGCATACATACCGACACCACCGGCAAAAGCCGAAGACAATGCCCCGGCGAGGAAGGCGATCGCCGTATTGGCACCGAGGCTCATGTAGAGAGCGACCAGTAGTACACCGGCAAATATCGCCAGCATGCGGTACTCGCGCTGCATAAACACCATCGCCCCTTCATGGATGGCGTCGCCGATCTTCTTTACCTTGTCCGTCCCTTCCGGGTGGCGCATCAGTATCAGGTAAATAATGTAGGCGCATAACAGCCCAAATGCGCCGAATAGCGGCGGTACCAAGATTGCGTTACTCATAGATTTCCCCACGTCATAGAACAAGGGCCGGGGTTTTTATTATTCTGCGGCGGCATCCGCCACACACAAAAGTCACTCCCCACGGCAGACCCCGGCCTGTTTTCTGTATTTAGTGCATGTTCCGGCCAATCGGAACGCCCGATTACACTGCGGCCCCAAAAGATACTCCCATGGGGGCATAAAAAGCAGCGGGCACTATAGTAACCAACCTGCACGGCTTATCACAAGCCTCACGGCACTGACTAGGCGAGGCAGGGGGCTGGGAGAGTGGCGCAGAAGGGCAGGCACGGCAGGTGTACCGCCATGCCGCGTCTGCTGTTATCGAGATCGGCTATCGAGTGGTTTTTTTAGCCGCTTTCTTTTTTGCCGGGACTTTCTTCCTGGCTGCAGGCTTTTTCTTTTTCGCCGTCGCGGCCTTTTTCGGTGCTCTGGCTGGTGTTTTGGCCGCTTTCTTCGTCGGCGCAGCGGCTTTTTTAGCGGCCCCTTTTACCCGGGGCATGGCGGCGGACAGCTTCTTATAGAGTTTACTGCCCTTCGATATCTTCTTGTGTCGGGCATAGGTTTCTACCGCCCTGGCCCACGCGGCATCGGCGCCGTGCGCGTTGATGGAAAAACTGGTGCAGATTATCTTGCCGTCGAGCTCCGAGGCGATGCCAATTTGAAAGATCGGGGTTCGAGTACCGCTCTTTTCGGTCTTTATCAGGTAGCTGATCCCCTTGACGCTGCCGTCGGCATGGAAGCACAACTCCGCTTTGCGCCGTTGCCGGGACCTCTCCTGCTTCAGCCGTAGCTCTTCGTCCCGCACGGCGGCCAGCTTTTCCACCCCCCGGGTCTGCCTCGGCCCGAGGCGCTTACCGGCCTTTTTCAGTGAGAAGTATTCCTGGTACAGCTTTCCATTGACTGTACGCCGCACCCGGAAACCGTAAAACGCATCGTTATCGATTAGCTTGACACTCATGACCGCACCATTGTTATTTTCAATTCACCGGCCCTGCGCCCGGCCCCATTTACTTCAACAAGGACATGCCTGTAGTGATAGCCAATAATATCATTGGCTATCAAGGCAGTAACATCAGCGGCTGTTGTAGAGTGGAACAAGTGTAGAGTGGAACAAGGTGAACTATCTACCGATATCGATTAGCCGCAAAACGAAGACGATAAAGACACCCACGGCAGTCATTTAAAGAGAAAACGACCAATAATTCAACTAACAATTCAAGAGAATGGTCGATAGTCGCCTCCCACCGACGCCCGGGCGGGGTTACCGCTGACCCTAACCGTCAGGGACGGTCAGCCTGCGCTATTTTTTTGGAAATCAGAGGATGCTGGCTAATAGGAGAAAGTTATAAAGAAAGGGCGCGTATCCCAGCGTAGGCTGCGGTCCGACGTATCGGGATCCATTAAAATCAACGACTTACTGGGTTCCTGCCTGCGCAGGAATGACGAAACCATGTGTTTCTGGATGCACACTAACTAGTCCAGCGACTGGTTCATCGCCAGGGCCGGTTGCTCGACCCCGGGCCTGCCGACGACCCGGGCCGGCACACCGGCCACTGTCGTATGGGGCGGGACATCTTCCAGCACCACGCTCCCCGCAGCGACCTTGGCACCCTCCCCCACCGTGATATTACCCAGCAATTTGGCGCCTGCGCTGATGAGCACGCCATCTCCAATCACGGGATGACGATCGCCGCCGGAGCAGCCCGACCCGCCGAGGCTGACACCGTGCAACAGGGATACATTATTGCCGATGACGGCGGTTTCCCCCACCACCAGGCCGGTGGCGTGATCCAGCATGACCCCTTCACCAATACGGGCCGCCGGGTGAATATCGACGTCGAACACACAGGCGATTCGACTCTGGATATAGAGCGAAAGGGCACGACGCCCCTGGTGCCACAGCCAGTGGGCAATGCGCTGCGCCTGGATAGCCTGGTAGCCTTTGAAGTACAGCAAGGGCATGGAATAGCGGTCACAAGCCGGATCGCGCTCGTAGTAGGCCACGATATCCGCCTCGATTGCCCGGCGCAGCCGCGTCTCGACCGTTAGTGCCTGGTCACAAACCTCGCGAACCAGGGTTGCGGGCAGGGCCGGGCTGTCGAGGCGCAAGGCCAGGTTAAAGGCCAATGCCGCCGCTATGGTGGCATGATTGAGAATGTTCGCGTAATAATAGCTGGCCAGCACAGGTTCGCTCTCGCTGCACTGCTGCGCCTCCTGTCGAATAGTTTCCCATAAATCCGCCATCGTCGGCTCCGCTCAAATCCCGCTATTACCGCCACCCGCCCCTGGCGGCACAACTCTCGCGCCGCACTGAATAAAGCGGCTATAGATTTCTTCAAAATGATCCAGCACGGTTTGTCGCAGCGCAAGGGGCTGGCGCTGGAGGAAATCATAGCAATGATCACGGTCGATTAGTTGCTCGACAGTGCGTGCCTCAGGGGAAAAACTCAGGTGCCAGGGCTCCGGCGCCACACCGCCGCAATCCCTGTCGTAGGGTCGGAAGAAGCCAAAAGCCTGCCCGGCCTCGATGCGCTGGTCCAGCCACCGGTGGAGTTCGCCGAATACGCCGGCGCCGGCGCACTCCGCCGGGATCAACTGCAACTGGTAATCGGCGCCGACCGCGGCGGCATCATAGACATCGAGGTCACTACCCCAGTGGTGTCGTGACATGCCGGGCAGCGCAGACCATCGGAGTATGGCAAACACCAACTCGCGTTCGCTGAGCTTGTCGATATCCAGCACCACACCGTGCGGGTCGAGCACCGGGCGCCGCCCGTCGGCCTTGGCGTTCCATATCGCCAACTGGCGCTGGAAATCCCGATGGGCACTGGCAATTGCCAACTCAAATCCCCGCAGGTGAGCCGCCGCCGCCAGTTGCGCAAATGCCCCGGCCGTGGCCGGGGTCAGGCAATGCCGGCCCGCAGCGCAATCAACGGCGCATAAATGGGCAGTGTCCTGGCCTGTGAGCTGGTCAAAATGCATAGCTGGCATGACTGTCAGGTACCTGCGCAAACCACCCGGGTCGGGTTTTTCTATGATTTTCAATTAGATGGCTCTTCAGCCGCCAATCCCGCAACAATGGTTTACACTAAAAGCACCACGCGGGAATTGATCGAGGGTAGCAGACGACCGTGAGCAACACCACGACACTGCGTTTTGCCCCGGGCGATACTATCATCCGGGAAGGCGAGTGCGCCGATTTTGTCTACACCCTGAAAAGCGGCCGCGCCGAGGCCTCCCAGCGCGGCGTTAAAGTCGGCGATATACACTCCGGTGAAATCTTTGGCGCGCTGGCGGCATTTACCGGCGTGGAGCGCAACGCCACCGTGACAGCGCGGACGATTTGCCTGGTCGAGGCCGTCTACAAGGATGACTTTATCGTTCTCGCCCGGCACCAGCCCGACGTTTGCGTCAAGCTGATCGTGGATATGGCGCGGCTGATCGGCGACCTCAACGAGTCCATTCTCATGCTCTCAGCACCCAACGGACAGACCGGGCACCTCCCGCCGACTGAGCTCTAAGCCCCCGCTATTCGTGGCCTGGCGACTTATCAGCCAGGGCCGCGCCAGGTCGCTATCACGGTTTTCCGGACCCGGCAGCCGGTATTTACGTATACCCGAAATCGCCGCACTCTTCAATAATAAGCGCATCGATGTGAAAAGGGTGAGAGCAATGACAAACTTGAATGAACAGATTTCACTGGAGGACCTGTCCGATTTGCAGGATCTGCAGCGCCAGGTTTGTGATCTGACCGTGATCAAGTGTGACGGCCAGCTAAAAGTGCATGTCGAGTGTCAGCAGGGTCGCCACCGCAATGCCGTCATCATCAGCAATCCGGGCAATAACCGCAGCCTGACTCTCTATCTCAAACCCAGTGGCTGGCAAATGAGCGCCCGCAAGGGCAAGCAAACCGCCTGGGAACTGTCCCTGATCGGACCGATACCGTCGGTGGTCGAGACTGTCGAAAGCCGCATCGAGGCTTTCCTGGTGGCTCGCCCGCTCTACCAGAGCCTGCTGTTCAATGTTAAGCACAGTTTCGGCCAGCAAGTCGCCGACAAGCGCTACGCAACGCACTAGACGCCTCCCCGGAAGGGGTGCGCCCGAAAGCGCACCCCTCGCACCACGCACTGGAACCGCACGAACATGATTCTCTGCGAAGTCGAGGCCATCGAGCCCGGCACCAGTCGTGGCTTTCAAGTCAACGATCAAAGTTGCTTCGCCGTGAAAAATCTCGACGGCGAGGTATTCCTCTATGCCAATAGCTGCCCCCACCTGGGCGTGGAGCTGAACTGGGTGGCCGACCAGTTCCTGGATGGCGAGGGGGCCCTGATCCAGTGCGCGACCCATGGCGCCCTGTTCCTGATCAACAGCGGCCATTGCGTGGCCGGGCCCTGCCTCGGCGAATATCTCAGGCCCATCCCCTTCACCCTACGAGACGGGCGTCTGGAAATAGAGCCCGCCAGCCTCGCTTAATCCGCATCGACCGGGGAGACAACACAGGGCAGGGCCCCGGCAAGCCGGAGCCCTGCCAGGCTTATCGACACCCCGTAGGCGAGAACTTCCACGCCGGCAGCATGGGCCCGGCGCAGGGTGTCCCCATACACCGCATCGATTTTATCCGCCGGTCGAACCTCCTCGATACCGCTGTGCATGACCACAAAACACAGGACCGCCCTGGCGCCGGCACGCTTGACCTCGATCAATTCCCGCAGGTGCTTGCTTCCGCGAGTGCTGACGGTATCGGGGAATAAGCCGACCCCCTGCTGGGACAGCAAGGTCACACTCTTCACCTCCACATAACACGGCAGGTCGCCGAAATGGAGTAAAAAGTCGACGCGGCTGTTTTCCACACCAAAGCGAGCTTCCCGGCGCAGCTGGCTGAAGCCCGACAATTCCGCGACCCCATCAGCCAACAGCGCCTCCTCCAACAACCCGTTGGCACGGGCCGAGTGGATACAGGCCAGCGCCCCCTCCCGGGTTTCGATCAATTCCCAGCTATAGGCCAGTTTACGCCGGGGATTGTCCGATGGTCGCAGCCAGACCCGGCTGCCCGGATCGGCACAGCCGGTCATCGCCCCGGTGTTGGCACAATGCGCCGTCACCAAAGTGCCGTCAGCCAGGGTCACATCGGCCAGAAAGCGCTTGTAGCGCTTCACCAGACGCCCCTCGATCAAGGCCGGCTCAAACAGCATGCTTATCGAGCCGCTGCAGGCGGTC
>JAUXCW010000337.1 GCA_030618705.1 Gammaproteobacteria bacterium
CTCAATGTCATCGATGCCAAGCATATTCTCGTGGTGGCGGACTCATGTTTCTCCGGAACCCTGACCCAGTCGCCCCTGGCTAGAACACAGACCGATGTGCCTGCCGATGTGCGTACCGAATGGATCAAGGTTATGGCCGAGACGCGAGCCAGGATTACGCTGACATCCGGCGGCCTCGAGCCGGTACTCGATGGCGGCGGAGGCAAACACTCGCTGTTCGCCCAGGCGTTTCTCTCTGCGCTGAGGGATAACGAGGGGATTCTGGAGGGGTACTCCCTCTACTACCAGGTGTTGGACAGGATGGCCGCCGGTGTGGATTACGCCCCAGGCGAGGGCACTCAGGTACCGCAGTATGCGCCGATACACCTGGCGGGGCACGAGTCCGGTGAATTCTTTTTCAGTCCCATCTAAACCCCATAGAGCCGGCTGTCCGGTCGTCGACCGTCACGCTTTCTTTCGGTTCCTGACAGCTTTCAGGCGAAGCATTTTTAGTCGCTTTGTAGTATCGTTATAACAATAATTTTCGAAGTATCTGTCAGGGGCGAGGCTTGAAAGAGGGCCAGAAACTCGGTAAGTACGAGATTCACTCTATTCTGGGTGAAGGGGGCATGGGCATTGTCTATAAAGCCTACGATCCTCACCTGGCGCGGGTCGTCGCGATTAAAACCATTCGTGTCAGTCTGCTCGAGGGCAAGTCCGGGCAGGATCTGCGGGAGCGGTTTCGACGGGAGGCCCGCGCGGAGGGGCGCCTTCTTCACCCCAATATCATCACCGTCTACGAATACCAGGAGGATGAGCAGGGCACGCCATTTTTCGTCATGGAGTACGTCGAGGGAAAAGATCTGAAACAGTATCTTTCCAGGGGTATTCTTTTTAACCTGGAAAAATCGCTGCACATAATTGAGCAGGTACTGGCTGCCCTGGATCACTCCCACCGCGAGGGTATCGTCCACCGGGATATCAAACCGGCAAACATCATCCTGCTGGAAAACGACACGGTAAAAATTGCCGATTTCGGCATCGCCAGGATGGAGGAGTCGGAGTTCACACAAACCGGCATCGTCATGGGCACCCCGCAATATATTTCTCCGGAGCAGCGCCTGGGTAGCCGGGTCGATGCGCGGGCGGATGTCTATTCTACCGGCGCGGTCATGTACGAGTTACTTACCGGCGAGAAGGCCAGTCCGGGTCTTACCGAGACCACGCTTTGGCACAAAGTCACGGACGGTGAGCTTACAGGGCTCGACAATGGCGATGCCAAGACCCGGCGCATGTGCAAGCTCGTGGTGTTCAAGGCGCTGGCGAAAGACGCGGATGATCGCTTTGCCTCCGCGCAGGAATTTCTTCATGCGATCGAGCAGGCGCGACCCACGCCGCCTGAACCGCCCCGCCGGCGTCACCTTGGATTATGGCTGGGCATGATCCTCGGGGTAGTGGTACTGGGTGCGTCCTGGTACTTTTCCATGCCGGGCGGGGAGGCGGAATTATCTTCAACCGGCGAGCCTTCTACAGCGGTAGAGGTGGAATCCAGTGCCCGAATCGCGCCCCTTTCGGCGGGGGAGTCCAGTAAGTTACAGAGTCAATTGAAAGTCGCCAATATCCATATGTTAGTGGACCGGCTAATCGCCCCGCAGGGAAGTAACGCGTTTCACTCCTTCCAGCTTGCGTTGAATATCGATCCCGCCAACGCCGAGGCCCAAAAAGGTATGGCCAGTATAAAAAATAAACTGGTCGAGCGGGTTGAGAAGAGTATTAAGCACGGCAATATGCAGCTAGCGCAGAGCCAACTATCCCAGGCCTTGCAGAAGTTTCCCGACGCACCCGAACTGCTGGCGTTAAGGGGGAAGGTTCAGTAACACATGCTGCAGGGTTGCAGGCCGGTGATATCGTCGGGCATGCGCTCTATTGCGGGGCGTGGGTAAGGCCGGTGTCGAATTGAGTTTCTTCGCTCTCGACGGTGTCGCTGCCGGCACTTTTGACGTGGCCGATAATGAAGCTGATATTGTCTCGTGCGGGTCGTTCCAGGCAAAGGTTCAGCAATTGCACGGAGCTGCGATAGACGTCACTTTTCGATATGATTTGCTGCATTTCCGCATCATCGATTTCATTGTAGAGCCCGTCGCTGCACAGCAAAAAAGTATCGTCCGGATAGACATCGATGAATTGTACAGCGATGTCTATCTCGGGAAGGACGCCGATGGCCCGGGTGATGATATTGGACGAGGGGTGATTTCTGGCTTGCTCCTGGCTTATCAACCCGTCGCGTACCATCTCCGCGACGTAGCTATGATCGTCGGTGAGTTGCTCCAGCTCATTGTTTCGCAATCGGTAGATGCGGGAGTCGCCAGCCCACAGGCAAACCGCCTTGTCGCCCTGTGCCAGCAAGGAAACAATGGTACTTCCCGCCGATACACCGTCGAGTTCGCGCTGGCTGAATTGAATAATTTGGTTGTTGCTGTCGAGCAGGCACTCTTCGGCCTGTTGCCGCGCAATGTCGAGATTTGAATCCAGGGGCAATGCCGCCAGATGATCGACGATCATTCGGCTGGCGATTTCACCGGCCTTGTGTCCACCCATACCATCGGCGACCGCCAACAGGGGGAACTCCTTGACCACCAGCAGAGAGTCCTCATTGACACTGCGTACATTGCCGACGTGTGTTTGCGTGGCTATTTGCCAGTCCATATTTGCCTACCTGTGGTATTCCTGTGATAGCCCTATTGTATTCGAGGGCACAGCGGTACGGAAAATTTACGGTAGCGCCAGATCACAGGAGCATGCTACCCCAGCCGCCAAGTCCGGTTCAATGGCTTTTGCTTATGCCCCCCCGATCACTCTTGTTATACTGCCAGGCAGCTTGTTTTCCCGATACGAGTTCGACCCGATGAGTATCTGCCCGGTGATTGGAATGATTTATCAGCGTGCCGTGCGGCCGATTATACTACTCGCCACTGTGTTGGCGCTGGTAGCTTGTGCCGACCAGTCACTGATCGCCCAATCGGAAAGCCATGGATGGTCGGCGGAAGCGGTCCGGGGTGATGGCTTTTTACACCAGATCCTGGCCAAGCCGGGGCAGGGCACCGTGTTGCATGTTTATCTGGAGGGAGACGGCAGGCCCTGGCTGGAGGAGCGTTGGATAGCCAGTGATCCTACCCCCGATAAGCTGATCATGCCGGGTTTGATGGCAATGGACCCGGCGCCTGCAATCTACCTGGGAAGACCCTGCTATTTCAATTTGCCCGATGCCAACTGCTCGCCCCGATGGTGGACCGACAAGCGTTACTCGGTGGAGGTCGTGCGCAGCCTTAACGCCGCGCTCGATGCGTATGCGGCGGGCTATAGTGGGCTGCTTATCATCGGCCATAGCGGGGGAGGGACGTTGGCGATGTTGATGGCGGCGCGACGATCGGATGTGATCGGCGTTGCTACCCTGGCGGGCAACCTGGATACGGAACGCTGGGCCGGGTATCACGATTACACGCTGTTGACAGGTTCACTGAATCCGGCAATGGAGACACCGCTGCCGGAAAGTATCGCGCAATGGCATTATCTCGGGGATGGCGATCGCAAAATTACCCGCGATATGGTCGCTCCGACTATTGCCA
>JAUXCW010000143.1 GCA_030618705.1 Gammaproteobacteria bacterium
GGCGCCGATCCACAGCGCCAGTGCTTTGTTTGGCGGTGATCGCAAGCTGCACTGAAACTGTCCGATTGACCCTACAGGGCACGAGATGAGCATATCAAAGCGGGAATTTGCCCGTCGTAGAAAAGACCTGATGGCGCTTATGGGGTCTAACAGTATTGCCATTGTGCCGGCGGCGCAATTGCAGGTGCGCAATCGGGATGTCGACTACCCGTTTCGCCAGGACAGCGACTTTTACTACCTGAGCGGCTTTGATGAGCCGGAGGCCGTGCTGGTGTTGCTACCGGGCAGGAGGCAGGGCCAGTATATCCTGTTTTGCCAGGAGCGGGATAAGGACAAGGAGTTATGGCACGGCTATCGGGCAGGGCCGGAGGGCGCCTGTGCGGATTATGCTGCCGATGACGCCTTTCCGATCGGGGACATCGACGAGATACTGCCCGGGCTGATCGAGGGGCGGGATCGAGTGCACTACGCCATGGGCAAGGCGCCGGAATTCGACCGTCGCATCATGGATTGGGTCAATACAATACGCAGCAAAGCGCGCAGCGGTGCCCACCCACCGGGTGAATTCGTCGACCTCGATCACTCCTTGCATGAGATGCGTTTGTTGAAGAGTTCCGCCGAACTCAAGCTGATGCGGCGAGCGGCGAAAATATCGGCGCGGGCGCATATTCGTGCGATGCGGACCTGCACCCCCGGGCTGAACGAATACCATCTCGAGGCAGAACTACAACATGAATTTATGAGCAATGGCTGTCGCAAGTGGGCCTATCCGCCCATCGTCGGCAGCGGCGACAACGGCTGTATACTTCATTACATCGAAAACAACAGCCCGCTGAAGGACGGAGACCTGGTGTTGATCGATGCCGGTTGCGAGCTCGATTGTTACGCCGCGGATATCACCCGCACCTTCCCGGTCAGTGGCCGATTTTCCGGGCCGCAGCGCCAGTTGTACCAGCTTTGTCTCGATGCGCAGTTGGCCGCGATCAACGCCATAGCCCCCGGCGTGCCCTGGAGCCTGCCCCACGATATCGCAGTTAAAACCATCACCAGGGGGCTGATAAAACTGGGCCTGCTCAAGGGTCAATACCGCAGCCTGATCGAGAAAGGCGCCTACCAACCTTTTTATATGCATCGCACCGGCCACTGGCTGGGAATGGACGTGCACGATGTCGGCGATTACAAAATTGGTGAGCAATGGCGGGAGCTGGAGCCGGGTATGGTGCTCACAGTGGAGCCGGGTATCTATGTCTCTCCCGGCAATACCCGGGTAGCGAAAAAATGGCGCGGCATCGGTATTCGCATCGAGGACGATGTGGTGGTTACCCGGGACGGCTGTGAGGTGCTGAGCGCGGACGCGCCCAAGACCGTTGAAGATATCGAGGCCATCATGGCGCCAGGGGACGCTGCGGTTTGAAGCGAGACCATGACATTGTCATCGCCCTTGTCTTTCCCCGAGTCCAGAGTAGAATCGCGCCTTGGAAGCGACGCGTTAAACATCACCACAGTCCTGCCGGGTACTCTCGAGTAAAAGAGTCGACGCAGGCACAGCCGCATGCAGAGGTGCGTTCATGAGCAAGACCCCAGCAGAATTAAAATATGCCAGTTCCCATGAGTGGGCCCGGGTCGAGGACGACGGTTCCGTTACCGTGGGCATCTCGGATCATGCACAGGACGCGCTGGGCGATGTGGTGTTCGTGGAGCTGCCCGAGGAGGGCGCGGTGTTTGCTGCCGGGGACGAGGCGGCCGTGGTGGAGTCGGTCAAGGCGGCGTCCGATGTCTACGCGCCGATCAGCGGTGAGGTGATCGCCGTCAACGGCGTGTTGGAGGATAGCCCGGAGACAGTCAATGCCGATGCCTATGGTGAGGGCTGGTTTTTTCGCCTGAAACCGGCGGACAGCGCGGAACTGGAAAAGCTGCTCGACGCAGCCGCCTATCAACGACAGTGTGAAGACGAGTAGTTGAACCTTCCGCTGCTACGTCTCAAGTCGGGTTGTGATCGGCGCTTGCGCGCCGGGCATCTCTGGGTCTACAGCAATGAGGTGGATATCGCGCACAGCCCCTTAAAGCAGTTCGCCGCCGGGGACCTGGTGTTGCTGGAAGACAGCCGGGGAAAGCCCCTGGCCAGCGCCTACGTCAACCCCAATACGCTGATCAGCGCTCGCATTCTCAATAGAAACTATCGCCAGGCGATCGGGCCGAAATTTCTCGAGCGGCGCCTGCGCTCGGCCCTGGACCTGCGTGAAACCCTTTTCGACGAGCCCTTTTATCGCCTGGTCTACGGCGAGAGCGACGGCCTGCCCGGGTTAGTGATCGATCGCTACGGCGATGTGCTGGTGGCGCAGTTCAATACCGCGGGAATGGAGCGCATGCAGGAAAGTGTCCTCGCGGCGCTACAAAGCCTGCTCCAGCCGCGGGTGGTGGTGCTGCGCAATGACTCTGCCGCGCGGCAGATCGAGGGCCTCGAAACCTATACCCGGGTGGCGTTGGGAACGCTCGACGACACCGTGCTGATGCGGGAAAACAACAGTGAATTTGCAGTGCCGGTGCTGGATGGCCAGAAAACCGGCTGGTTTTACGACCATCGCCTCAATCGACTGGCCATGCAGCGCCTGGCGCCGGGCCGGCGTGTACTCGATGTTTTCAGTTATACCGGTGGCTGGGGGGTGCAGGCGGCGACGGCGGGCGCCAGCGAGGTGCTGATGGTCGACTCCTCCCACAGCGCACTGGAACTGGCCACCGGCAATGCGGCACGCAATAACTGTGAGGAGCGCTGTGCGGTGCGCGAGGGCAATGCCCAGCAGATAATGAAAGAGCTCTACCAGGAGGGTAGCCGTTTCGACCTGGTGGTGCTCGACCCCCCTGCGTTTATCAAGCGGCGCAAGGATGGCGGCAAGGGGCTGGCCGGCTATCATCGCATCAATGAGCTGGCCATGCGCCTGGTCGAGCCCGGCGGTTTCCTTATCTCCACATCCTGTTCGATGCATCTCCCCCGGGAGGGTTTGATGGACGTCGTGCGCTCATCGGCGCGGCGCCTGGAACGCGAAGTGCGGATTGTCGGCCAGGGGCACCAGGGGCCGGATCACCCGATCCATCCGGCGATTGCCGAGACGGCCTACCTGAAAACACTATTTTGCCAGGTGTTTACTCACTGAGCGCCGGCTCCAGCAAACTCATAATCGGCCACTGCAGGCGCTCGGCAAAGCGGCGCAGCGTGTCGTCCGGGTCCACCGCCACCGGGTGTGTGACGATTTTCAGAAGCGGCAGGTCATTGTGTGAATCGCTGTAGAAATAGCTCCCCTTGAGGGACTGGCCGTGATCGCGCATCCAGCTTTCCAGTCTCTTCACCTTGCCCTCCCGGTAGCACGGGGTACCCAGAATTTTGCCGGTGAGCCGGTTGTTCTTGATCTCGCCCTCGGTCGCGATCAACTCTTCGACGTTCAGCGCACGGGCGATGGGGGCGGTAATAAAGCGATTGGTAGCGGTGATGATCAGGACTCGATCGCCCTGCTCACGATGTTTGTTGAGTAGCCGGTCGGCCCTGGCCAGACGCATGGGGCTGATTTTCGTGGCCATGAACTCCCGGTGCAGGGCGTCGATTTCATCCAGCGTAAACTGGCTCATGGGCTCCAGCACAAATTCCTGGTAGGCGACCATGTCCAGCTTGCCGGACTTGTAGTCACGGAAGAAACGATCGTTGTTCTGCCGATAGCTTTCGCTGTCGACAAGGCCCTTGTCGGCGACGAATTCGCCCCAGGCGTAATCACTGTCGCCGTTGATGAGGGTGTGATCCAGGTCAAATATTGCCAGTGCCATAATTATACCCTCCAGTTGTAAATAGCGTAGACGAGCCGAACAGCATAAACCGTATGTTCCCGGTCCACAAATGCGATCCACCGTGAATTTGGCCTTGGTGGCGGTTTGTGGAACAATGCCGGATCAATAAGCGTGATCGGAAAAGCCGGATACATGGTTGACAGCGATGGTTACAGGCCCAATGTGGGTATTGTTCTTGCCAACGACAACGGGCAGCTGTTGTGGGCCCGTCGTATCGGCCAGGATGCCTGGCAGTTTCCCCAGGGGGGGATTCGCCCGGAGGAATCGCCGGAGCGGGCGATGCTGCGGGAACTGCGCGAGGAGGTGGGCCTCCAGCCCCATCAGGTCGAGGTCATGAGCTGCACCCAGGGCTGGCTCCACTACCGCTTGCCGGAGCGCATGGTCCGTCACCACCGCAAGCCGTTGTGCATAGGGCAGAAGCAAAAGTGGTTCCTGTTGCGGATGCTGGCGACCGACGATGAGGTTTGTTTTCACCACAACGACGAGCCCGAGTTCGATCACTGGCGCTGGGTGAGTTACTGGTACCCTCTCGGCCAGGTGGTGTCTTTCAAGCGGGAGGTCTATCGACGTGCGCTGCTCGAATTGGCGCCGCGATTGCATGCTGCCTCGGCGGGGCCTTGAACGATGATGACTATGCTTGACTCCCTTCGACGAATCGTCCAACAGGTCAACGCTGCCGGCGACCTGAACTCGGCGCTGGAGGTGATTGTCGTCGAGGTTTGTAAGGTCATGGGCACCGAGGTGTGCTCGGTTTTTCTGCACGACACGGCCACCGATCGCTATGTTTTCATGGCGACCGAGGGCCTGAACCGGGAGCAGGCCGGCGTGGCCAGCCTGGCGCCGGGCGAGGGCCTGGTGGCGCAGGTGGCGAAGCGAGAGGAGCCCCTCAACCTCGAGGCGGCGGAGGCTCACCCCAGCTTTTACGCCCTGCCGGAAATCGGCGAAGAGGCCTTCAGCTCGTTTCTCGGTGTGCCCATTATTCACCAGCGACGCGTGCTCGGTGTACTGGTGGTGCAGCAGCAGCAACGTCGGCGCTTTGATGAGAGCGACGAGGCCTTCCTGGTAACCCTTTCGGCCCAGCTGGCGGCGATCATTGCCCATGCTGAAGCCACCGGGGAGATGTCCCGGCACGGTATCCGTGAATTCGGCACAGCGACCTTCCACGGTATAGCCGGAGCGCCGGGGATCGCTATCGGCGAGTGTGTGTTGGTGCGCGGCACGGCCAATCTCGATTCGGTGCCGAGCCGGCCCTGCGCCGACCCGGAGGCGGAAGTCGCGTTTTTCCTGCAGTGCCTGGCTAATGTCCGGGACGATATCGGCCGACTGGCCAAACATATGGCGCCGCAGTTGCGGCCGGAGGAAAACGCACTGTTCGACGCCTATGTGAGTATGCTGGATGATGCCGCCATAGGTCATGAGGTCATCGCTCGCATTCGCGGCGGGGAGTGGGCACAGGGCGCGTTGAGCCAGGTCATGCTGGAGCATGTTCGCACCTTCGAGCGCGTCGAGGATCCCTATCTGCGGGAGCGGGCCGTGGATGTCAGGGACCTGGGGCGGCGCGTACTCAGCTATCTCCAGGACGCCACGGAGGAAGATCGCCACTATCCGCAAAACACGGTGCTGGTGGGCGAGGAGCTGACCGCATCCATGCTGGCGGAAGTACCCGAGGGCCACCTGGTCGGGCTGGTCTCCGTGCGGGGCTCGGTCAACAGTCATCTGGCTATCATGGCCCGCGCACTGGGCATTCCCACGGTGGTGGGCGCAGTGGATATTCCCTTCACCCGGCTCGAATCGCAACAGGTGATTGTCGACGGGTATTCCGGTGACGTGGTGTGCAACCCCTCCGCAGAGCTGCGTGGGCAGTACCAGACCCTGCGCGACCAGGAGTTACAGTTCAATGCCGACATCGAGGCCCAGGGCGACGAGCCTTGCGAAACCCTCGATGGCCGTCGGGTTCACCTGATGGTCAATACCGGCCTGCTGACCGAGGTAAGCCGTTCGCTCAAACTGGGTGCCGAGGGGGTTGGCCTCTATCGCACGGAGATTCCGTTTTTGCTGCGCGACCGCTTTCCCAGTGAAGAAGAACAGCGGCGCATCTATCGCGAGCAGCTCGAGGCTTTCCATCCGAAGCCGGTCACCATGCGCACGCTGGATATCGGCGGCGACAAATCCCTGCCGTACTTCCCGATCAGCGAGGACAACCCGTTTCTGGGTTGGCGCGGTATTCGGGTGACCCTTGACCACCCCGAGATTTACCTGGCCCAGGTGCGCGCCATGCTCAAGGCGTCCGAAGGCCTCGACAATCTGCGAATCATGCTGCCCATGATCAGCTGCCTGCAAGAACTGGATGAGGCCCTGGCGCTACTGTACCGCGCCCACGACGAGCTTCTGGAAGAGGGCTTCAAGCTGGTCAAGCCCCCGGTCGGGGTGATGGTCGAGGTGCCCGCGGCGGTGTACCAGGCCAGGGAGCTGGCCCGCCGGGTCGACTTTCTCTCGGTGGGGAGCAATGACCTGACGCAGTATTTGCTGGCGGTGGATCGCAACAACGCACGGGTCGCCGACCTGTATCACTCCTATCACCCCGCTGTACTGCAGGCGCTGAAATCAGTGGCCGAGGCGGCCCATGCCGAGGGTAAGCCGGTGTCGATCTGCGGCGAGCTGGCCGGTGACCCCGGCGCGGCGCTTATCCTGCTGGCCATGGGTTACGATATCCTGTCCATGGGTGCCAACAGCCTGGCCCGCAGCAAATATGTCATTCGCCAGGTGACCACCGACCAGGCCCGGCAGCTGTTGGATCGGGTACTGGAGTTCCACCATGCCCGGGAGGTTCAGTGTGCGGTGGACGAAACGCTGCGGGAGTTCGGCGTTTCGCCGCTGCTGCGTTCAGGCTCTATCGTTTAAAATCCAGTTTCTTCTTTATCCAGGGAAAAGGTAAATTCCACCCTGCCGCAGCTACCGCCGTCGGGCTGGAATGATTGCTCGACCAGCCGCGCTTCGCGCCCGGGCATGATTGCGAGGGCCGTGCTCACCCGGGTGCCGTAGACCTCGGAGAGAATAAAACGGGGAGCCAGCAGTCGCTCGAACTCAAGCCCTACGCCGGTATCGGGTAGATGTCGGTCCCGGGGCTGTGAACGATCCGCCAGAATGTCCATGCACCGGGCCAGGGGGTCTGGCTGGTACAAGGCATCACCCAGCGCTCGCTTGCCGGATATCACCTTGGGCCAGGCCTCGTCCAGGTAGCCGTTGCTGACGCCGTAAACCCCGGTCTGCAATGCGCGGCTGCTCTGGTCCTGGTTCGAGTAATAGCGCAGCTCCTCGCCGTCCCAGAGTAACAGGTTGAAACCGCCATATTTTTCGGCGTGCGCCGCAATTGTTGTGGTAGTGGCCGCTGCGCTCCGGGTGCCGAGTAGAAAGTCGACGCACAGTTCCCCCCGTGAGCGCTCTCCCGTGGTGAGCCCGGGCTCGCGAAAGTTGGTGACTGCCGCGAAACGGCCGCTGCGGCTTACCCCCAGCCAGGTGCCCCCGGCCTGCAGGTCGCGACCGGCCAGTATTTGCGGGCGGTCGGGCCAGAAACGGGCGGCTTGTGCGGGGCGCGCGTGGTATTCATCGCGATTGGCCGCTATCAGCAGGGGGATTTTGGCATCGGGGCGCCAGGCAAAAAGAATCAGGCACATAATCTACACGGTATCGTCGCGCACTTCCTCTGGTGAAATAAATCGGTGTATCGCATTGGCAGCGGTGCCGCGCAAGACGATAATAACGGCCTTTCGGGCCCGGGCATACAGTGAACCGCACATGTTGTTGATCATCTACCTCATCCTGGGCGCGGTCGCCGGCACTGCCGCCGGTTTGTTCGGCATCGGCGGCGGTTTGATCATCGTGCCGACGCTTATCGCGACCTTGCACTGGCAGGGGGTCTCACCGGCGGTGATAACCCACCTGGCCGTGGGCACGTCCCTGGCCACCATCGTCGTCACTTCCATCAGCTCGGTGCGGGCGCACCACAAGCGCGGTGCAGTCGATTGGAACATCGTGTTCTTGCTGGCGCCGGGAATCGTGGTCGGCAGTGTGCTGGGGGGGATAACGGCCAGCGAGTTGTCCGGGCCGCAATTGCAGTTTGCATTTGGTTGCTTTGTCATCATAATCGCTGCCCAGATGGGCTTCGGTTTGTCGGTCTCGGCCCACAGGGAGTTGCCGGGTCGCGGTGGTATGCTGGGGGCCGGCGCGGTGATCGGTTGGGTGTCCGCCCTGTTCGGCATCGGCGGCGGCTCACTGACGGTGCCCTTTCTGTCCTGGTGCAATGTGTTGATGCAGCGGGCGGTGGCGTGTTCGGCGGCCTGCGGCCTGCCGATTGCACTGTTCGGCTCCCTGTCCTATATCTGGCGGGGGCTGGGGCACGGAGATATGCCCGATTGGAGTACCGGCTATGTATACTGGCCGGCGGTCCTCGGCATCGTAATCACCAGCGCCCCCGGTGCCAGATTGGGCGCCGGCCTTGCGCACCGCTTGCCGGCCCGGCTTTTGCGCCGG
>JAUXCW010000087.1 GCA_030618705.1 Gammaproteobacteria bacterium
GCGCGCCAGTGCCGAGCCGGCAGCGACCTGCCCCATAACCTGCACCGAGATTGTCAGGGGGCCGCAGGTGGTATCGCCGCCAATCAGGCTGATGCCACTGCTGGCCGCGGCATCGACGAGGCCGTGGCAGAACCCCTCCAACCATTGCGGTTGTAGTTCGGGCAGGGTCAGGCACAGGGTATACCAGCGCGGCTCGGCGCCCATGGCGGCAAGGTCGCTGAGGCTGACCGCCAGGGCCCGGTAGGCGATACGCTCGGCGCTACTGCCGACGGGAAAGTGGATACCCTCCACCAGGGTATCCGTCGATACCACCAATTGCCGCCCCGCCGGCAGCGAGACAACCGCGGCGTCATCGCCAATTCCCAGGGAGATCGCGGGATCGGCACTGGCCGATCCGACTTCTTTGAAGTATCGGCTGATGGCGGTGAATTCTGATAGCGACATGGTGCTGAGGGCTACTGGACTAGCCGGCTTCGGCTTCGACTTCGGCTGTGCGCAGGCTGCCCGCAACCCGGTCCAGCACACCGTTGATATAATTATGGCTGTCGGTGGCGCCGAATTTGCGGGCCAGCGCCACCGCCTCGCTGATCACCACCTTATAGGGTACGTCTAGGCGCTCTTTCAACTCGAATACCCCCTGGCGCAACAAGGCCAGTTCGACCGGGGTCAGTTCACTGATATCGCGATCGAGGTAGCCGGCAAACGCGCCGTCGATATCGGGCAGATGGTAGATGACTCCCTCGAGCACGTCGCGAAAATAGTCGATATCGGCATGGCTGAAATCGTACTCGGTGCGAAACTCCGCTTCGATCTCGCCGGGACTGCCACCGTTGACATGCCAGCGATAGAGCGCCTGCATGCCATAGTGCCGCGCTTTACGTCGCCGCTGGCCCAGTGGTCGGCTACTCACGCCCTGGCTCATCTGGTCTTTTTCTGCAGGCATCGGCGACGGCTAATCCAATTGATCCAACAGCGCGACCATCTCCAGGGCGCAGGCCGCAGCCTCCTCCCCTTTATTACCGGCCTTGGTACCGGCACGCTCAACCGCCTGCTCGATGGTATCCACCGTCAACACACCAAAGGAAACCGGGATGTCGTACTTCAGGCTGACACTGGCAATACCTTTGACACACTCCCCGGCCACGTACTCAAAATGTGGCGTGCCACCGCGGATCACCGCCCCCAGTGCAATAACGGCATTGTAGTTGCCACTGAGCACCGCCTTTTTCACTACCAGGGGCACCTCAAAGGCGCCCGGGCAGCGGATAATCGTCAGGTCTTTTTCCGACACGCCATGCATGCGCAGGTAGCCCACGGCACCCTCCAGCAAATGATCCACCACAAAACTGTTCCAGCGGGTTACCACCAGGGCGAAACGCTTGCCCTTTGCCCCGGCCAGGTTGCCTTCTATGGTCTTGATATTACTCATATTGCGTGCCCTTATCTGGTTCCTGGATTAAACACCGATGTACTGTCTACGCACGCTACTCTGTTGTCTCGAAGGCGACGACTTCCAGATCGAAACCCGAGATGGCGTTGTATTTGATCGGCGCGCCCATCAGGCGCATTTTGCCCACCCCCAATTCACGCAGGATCTGCGAACCGAGGCCCACGGTAAAATAGGTATTGTGACTGCCGTCGACAATCGGATGCGGCGCCGGGGCCTTGCCCAGCGCCATATCGACATCGCGCAATATGTCGTCACCGTGCTCCTCACTGGCCAGCAACACCACCACGCCCGCGCCTTCCTCCGCGACATGTTCTAAGCAACGGCGCATATTCCAGCCTGGCGTCGCATCCGGCACCCTGGTTCCGAGCAAATCCCGCACACTGGTGGCAACATGCACCCGCACCAGCGTTGGCTCATCGGTGTCGATCTCACCCATCACCATTGCAATGTGTACCTTGCCCTCGGTGGTGTCCCGGAACGAGGTCATCTGAAACCGGCCATAATCGGTATCGACCGGACCACTACTGATGGTATCGATGGTCTTTTCATTGACCACGCGGTAGTGAATAAGATCGGCAATGGTGCCGATTTTCAAGCCGTGCTCGCTGGCAAATTTTTCCAGGTCGGGACGGCGCGCCATGGTGCCGTCGGCATTCATGATTTCGACGATAACCGCCGCGGCCTCAAATCCCGCCATACGGGCCAGGTCACACCCCGCCTCGGTGTGGCCGGCGCGGGACAACACCCCCCCGGAACGGGCCATAATGGGGAAGATATGCCCCGGGGTGACGATATCCGTGGGCACCGCGTTGCGAGCCACCGCGGCGCGCACTGTCGCCGCCCTGTCAGCAGCGGAAATACCGGTGGTCACACCCTTTGCGGCTTCGATCGAAAGGGTAAAATTGGTACCGTGCCGGGCCTGGTTATCATTGTTGTCCACCATCAAGGGCAATTCCAGCCGCCGACAGCGCTCTTCCGAGAGTGTCAGGCAAATAAGACCCCGGGCCTTGCTGGCCATAAAGTTGATATTGTCTGCGGTAACACACTCCGCGGCAATCACGATATCACCCTCGTTCTCCCGGTCCTCGTCATCCATTAAAATGACCATTCGACCAAGCCTGATCTCGTTGATTATCTCTTCTGCAGTATTCAGAGCCATATTGATTACTTACTGATTAAATCAGGTTTAATTCATAGATTAGAACTACCCGGCTTATCCCGCGGCCGGGGTATCACCCCGTCGCGGCGGATAGCCGCCCTCCGCGCCCACAACCGGCGCAACGGATCATTATATCGACTTCGAGCTAAACCTGCCTCCCTACGATATACCCGGGGATTCCGCGGCCTCTGGCGGGGTGGCGCGGATCCACCAATCCTCACCCACGCACCGTACGTCCTCGATCTTCAGGCGTTGTTGCTGCCCCATATGATCCAGCGGCAATTGCAGCAGCGGCCGCGCACTGGAGCCGAGCAGGGTCGGTGCGACAAACAGGTGCAGTTCATCGAGCAGCCCCGCTTGCAACAGGGCGCCGGCGAGGGTGGGCCCGGACTCGACCATGACCTCATTGCAGGCCCGCTCCCGCGCCAGCCACTGCAATAGCGCGCGCAGATCCACTCGCTCGCCCTGCGCCCGCATGGTCAGGATGTTTGTGCCTCGGTCTGCGAGACCGGAATACCTCGCGCCCCCTTCCGGCAAACCGACCACCACTGTCTCGCCGGCTTGCTGCAGGATTCTCGCATCCGACGGCGTACGCAGGGAGGAATCCACCACCACGCGCAGGGGCTGGCGAATGCCCCCATCGTCGGGATAGGCCTCTCCCAAGTCATCCCCACGCACGGTGAGGGAGGGATTATCGTGTAATACAGTACCGACGCCGGTGACGATAGCGCAACTGGCCGCACGCAGGCGCTGGACCTGGCTTCTCGATGCCGGCCCGGTAATCCACCGGCTCTCGCCGTTAGCCATCGCCGTGCGACCATCGAGGCTCGAGGCCAGCTTGGCAAACACAAAGGGCATGCCGGTTTTCATGCGGCTGATATAGCCACGATTGAGCGCCTCGGCCTGCTCCTGCAGCAAACCACTGCTCACTTCAATCCCCGCGCCGCGCAAGCGTGCCATACCGTTACCGCAAACAGCGGGATTGGGATCTTCCATGGCGACCACCACCCGGCCCACACCGGCGGCGATCAGCGCATCGGCGCAGGGCGGCGTGCGCCCCTGGTGACTGCATGGCTCGAGGCTTACATAGGCGGTGGCGCCTTCGACGGCGGCCGTCGCATTGTGCAGTGCATCCACCTCGGCGTGAGGGCCACCGGCGCGCCGATGCCAACCCTCGCCGATGACGGTTCCGTCCACCACCAGCACGCAGCCGACCCGCGGGTTCGGCGCGGTGGTATAACGACCCCGGGCGGCGAGGCGCAGAGCCTGTGCCATGTACTCGCGGTCGGCGATAGCGCAGGCAACGCCGCCCATAACTCAGCTCGCCGTGTCAGTGGGCGCGGGAACCACGGGATCTGACTCGGCCAGGCGGTCGATCTCGGCCCGGAACTCCTCCAGATCCTGGAAATCCCGATACACGGAGGCGAAGCGCACAAAGGCGACGTGATCCAGCAGGCGCAATTCGTTCATTACCGCTTCACCGACCACCCGGGACGGCACCTCCCGCTCCCCGGACGCTTGCAGGCCGTGTTTGATACGGTTGAGGGAGGATTCGATCTGCTCGACGCCGACCGGGCGTTTTTCCAGTGCTTTTTGCACGCCCCGGCGCAGCTTGTCCTCGTCGAATGGCTCTCGGCTGCCGTCGCTCTTGACCAGCCTGGGCAACTGCAGTTCCGCCCCCTCGTAGGTGGTAAAGCGCTCGCTACAGGAAAGGCATTCGCGACGGCGCCTGACCTGGTCGCCCTCGGCCACCAGGCGGGAGTCCACGACTTTGGTGTCCGCCGCCAAACAGAATGGACAACGCATTATTCAACCTCTGTCTGCAATGCGCGGAGTGTAACACAAGCGCACGATTTGCCCTTGAAAAGCCCCGGTCGCTAACGGGTATAAACCGGGTGCCGGGCACAGATATCCAGCACTTTGGCCTGCACGTCGACGATGACCTCATCGGCATTGCCCGCTTCCAGCGCATCCAGTATGTCGCACATCCAGTGGGTCAGGGTGACGGTCTCATCCTGATTGAAGCCCCGGGTGGTGATCGCCGGGGTGCCGACACGCAGCCCACTGGTGACAAAGGGCGAGCGCGGATCGTTGGGGACGGCATTTTTGTTTACCGTGATATTGGCACGGCCCAGGGCGGCATCCGCATCTTTGCCGGTATACTCCTTGCCGATAAGATTGACCAACATCAGGTGATTGTCCGTGCCACCGGAGACGATATCGATGCCACGCTCGATAAAAGTTTGCGCCATAGCGCGAGCGTTATCGACCACCTGCTGTTGGTAGGCCTTGAAATCCTCTCCCATGGCCTCTTTGAAGCTCACCGCCTTGGCGGCGATTACATGCATCAGCGGGCCACCCTGGCCACCGGGAAACACCGCGGAGTTAAACTTTTTCTCCAGCGCCTCGTTGGCCCGCGCCAGGATCACACCACCCCGTGGGCCACGCAGCGTTTTGTGTGTAGTGGAGGTGACAACGTCGGCAACTGGTACCGGGTTGGGGTAGTGGCCGGTGGCGACCAGCCCGGCGACATGGGCCATATCGACCATCAGGTAGGCGCCGACGCCGTCGGCAATATCGCGGAACCGCTGCCAGTCCATGATCCGGGAATAGGCCGAGAAACCGGCCACGATCATTTTCGGTTTGTGCTCCTGCGCCAGGGCTTCGACCTGGGCGTAGTCCACCTCGCCGGTGTCGGCATCGAGACCGTACTGCACCGCATTGTAGAGCTTGCCGGAAAAACTGGGCTTGGCGCCATGGGTAAGGTGGCCACCGTCGGCGAGGCTCATACCCAGCACCGTGTCGCCGGGCTGGCAAAGCGCCAGGTAGACCGCCGCATTGGCCTGCGAGCCGGAGTGGGGTTGAACATTGGCGTAGTCCGCGCCGAATAATTCACAAACTCGCTGGATCGCCAGCTCCTCTGCTTTATCGACAAACTCGCAACCGCCGTAATAGCGCTTGTGGGGATAGCCCTCGGCATATTTGTTGGTGAGCACCGTGCCCTGCGCCGCCATCACCAGGGGACTGGTGTAGTTCTCCGACGCGATCAGCTCTATATGCTCTTCCTGGCGGCGCTCTTCCGACTTAATGGCATCCCAGATATCGGGATCGAACCGGTCAAGCGTAAGTTTATCGTCGAACATGGGCACCCCAGCGATGGCTGAAAAAAAGAGCGCGCATTTTACACAAATCCGGCTCCGGTGCCTATGCACGACAACAGATTGTTCGAAGGACCGAGCCGCTAGCCGGCAGGTACATCCAGCATCAATGCGGCCTGGTCGCGCAGCATCTCCGTCAGATCCTCCGCGCACATGGGGTGGCCGAACAGATAGCCCTGGCCCGCCTCGCAGCCCTGGCGGGTGAGAAATTCCAGCTGGTCTTCGTTCTCGACGCCCTCCGCCACCACCTCCAGGTTAAAGCTGTGGGCGATGGCCAGAATCGCCTGGGTAATGCGCTGGTCTTCGACGTTATCGCCCAGGCCGGTGACAAAGGCGCGGTCGATTTTGAGCCGATCGATGGGAAACTGCTTGAGATAGCTGAGGGAGGAATAACCGGTACCGAAGTCATCGATCGCCAGCTCGACCCCCATGGACTTGAGATCCTGCAAGGCCTCCAGGGTATAGGCCATATTGTCCATCAGGATGCTCTCGGTGAGCTCCAGCTCGAGGAATTGCGGCGGCAACGCGCTTTCATCCAGGGCGTTGTTGACGTGGCGCACCAGATTGCCCTCGGCGAATTGCCGCGCAGAAATATTGACCGCGACCCACTGCAGCTCGAAGCGCTCGCTGAGCCAGCAGGCCATTTGCTGGCAGGCCTCATTTAACACCCACTGGCCGATGCGGACAATAAGGCCGGACTCCTCGGCGACGGGGACAAATTCCGCCGGGGAAATGGGGCCGCGCACCGGGTGATCCCAACGCAACAGCGTTTCCACCGCGATGATACGGCCGCTCTTCAAGTCGACAATGGGTTGGTACATGGCCCGGAAATCGTGATTCACCGCCGCGCGGTACAAGCCGTTTTGCAATTCCAGCTTCTCCAGCGCCTGAGAATTCATCGCCTCGACATAGAACAGAAAATTATTGCTGCCCGCCTGCTTGGCGTGATACATCGCCACATCGGCATGCTGCAGCAGAGTGGTCGCATCCTCCCCGTCCTGCGGATAGACCGCAATGCCCACGCTGGCGCTGAGAAACACCTCACGCCCGTGCAGCACCATGGGCTCGCCCAGCACCTCCCTGACCTTGTGCGCCACGCTCACTGCGGCCACCACGGCCTTGGCGCGATCCTTGAAACCGCTGAGTATGATGGTGAATTCATCACCCCCCATGCGGGCGATACTGTCATTTCCCCTGACACACAAGCTCAGCTTTTCGGCGATTTTGCACAGCAACACATCCCCCGCCGCATGCCCCATGGAATCGTTGACGGACTTGAATCTGTCCATATCGAGGAACAACAGGGCCACGTGGCTGTTGTTGCGCATGGCTCCCTGCAACTCCTGGTTGAGCCGGTCGAGAAATAAACTGCGATTGGGCAGGCCGGTGAGCGGATCGTAGTAAGCCAGCTTGCGAATCTGGTCCTCGGTGTTGCGGCGCTCGGTGATATCCTTGAACGTCGTGATATAACCAAGAAACTCACCCTGCTTGCCCCGCACAGAGGTAATCCCCAGCGCCGAGGGAAACTCGCTGCCATCGCTGCGCCGCGACCACAATTCGCCCTGCCAATAGCCAACGGTTTCAAGTACAGGCTTGATCACCCGGGCAAAACTTACCGTGCGCGAAACCGCCGCCAGGATAGAGGGACGCTGCCCCGTGACGTCCGCCAGCGAATAGCCGGTCAGCTCGGTAAAAGCGCGATTGATCTGGCTGATCCGGCCCTCGGCATCGGTAATATATATGCCCTCGAGGCTGTTTTCGAATACCTTGGCGGCGAGGCGACGATCGGACTCCATTTCCGCTCTCTGGGTCACGTCGCGACAGACCAGCAACAAGCCCTGCAGGGCGCCGGCTTCATCCCACATCAGTGAGCACTGCACCTCGAGGAGCACCGCGTGGCCTTTCTTGTGGGTCATTTCAAGCTCGAACAGGCGCAGGTAGTCGAGCTCCAGTAGCTGTGGTTGGCGCCGCTCGCGCCTGGCCCTGGCGATATCGCGCCGCAGGACCTTCTGCATCTCCCGCAGGGTCGGATTTGCAGCCAGTATATGGCGCCCGGCGCCGGGTAGTTCCTCGCTACTGTAACCCAACACCCTCTCCACTGAAGGGCTGAGGTACGAGACCTTTAGTTTGACATCGGTGGTACAGATTATGTCGCTGAAATTTTCCGCCAACAGCTTGTAGCGGCGCTCCTGCTGGTTGACCCGATCCATTACCCGCAGCTGGTCGGTAATGTCGCGGGCGATAATCACGCCGACCCGGGTCAGCCCGCCGCGGTCTTCAAGGGATGCCGCGCGAGACTGGAACTGGCGCCATTCACCATTCGCCTGCCGCATGCGCACCGGCTGCTCGATGATCTCGCCGGCGGCAAGACGCCCCAGGTAGTCCCGCATGTTTTCCCTCGGTACGACGTCGTCGGGATGCACCATCTCCGCGACAAAGTCACAGCCGAGGGATTCGATTTCCTCCCAGTCGTATCCCAGGTGACGGCGCAACGCCTCGTTGACAAATATCGGGCACGAGGCTTCGTAATCATAGACAAAGAGTAAATCGGGCACCGCCAGCAAGGTGGCGGATAAAAACCGCTCCCGGACCCGGAGCTCGGCCTGTGCATCACTGAGCTCGGTGACATCCAGCAAGCTTACCAACACACCCTCGTCGATGCGACTCGCGGTGGGCAGCGCACAGACCGCATGCAGTATTCGCCGCACACCAGCCGCATCGGTGAAAGTGTAGGAAAACTCCAGCTGCGACTCACCGCTGTAGATAGCCAGAGCAATCCCTGCGGCCTGTCGCACATCCGACTCCCGCGCACTGTGCATGAGCATGCCGGCCAGCTCGCTATCGGCATCGGCGCCGAACAGGCCTAGCGCCGAATGGTTGGCCTCTATCAAGCGGGTAGTGTCGCTGAGTTGCTGCAGCGGCTCCGGGCCTGAATCCAGCAGTTGCTGTAGTGTTTCTGCGGAATAGGCGCGATGCTCACAGATCCAGCTATAGGTGCGGGTGACATCCAGAACCAACTGGGGAAGGGCGGCGAATTGGAACAGGTTTTTGTAGCGCTGCAAGCGGCCGATATCGCCGGCGCAGTGGGCGCCATGTTGCTGCAGGGCGCGCAGTGTCCAGATCACGCCGACACAGCTACTACCGCGAAAAAGGGGATGATTGCTCAGCCAGACAAAAACCAGGCGCCCCTCGCACTCGACACGGACTGATTGCTCCTGGACCAATCGGCCGCGCCGAATAGCCTCCAGCTTGTCGTTCAGGGAGTGGGCCGAGCTACCGCGCACCATGTCCAGCAGATTACAGCCCTGCCATTGCCGACCGCTGCACTGAAGCAACACCTCGGCGGCGGTATTCAACAAATGGATCACGCCCTCGGCATCCGTTACCAGAGAGGCAATATCGCTATTGTCTATTGTGTTGCGAGTGCTGGTTTCGAGAAAGCTATGCATGGAGGTGTGCTAACCATTATTATTTTTTTGCGTCCGCCCGTCTTTACTTTTATAACAGTAGCCAGCTTGCAGTATACTCGGCGGCGGCGCAAGTACAGCTTGTGTAAAAATGCCGTGATTTTTTCTACATATCCTGCATTCAATGCCAATTCGGCAAGATGTTCGCGACCGGAGATTGAACACTATGGCGCAATACGTTTTCACCATGAATCGCGTCGGCAAAGTCGTGCCGCCCAAACGCCAGATACTCTCCGACATCTCACTGTCATTTTTTCCCGGCGCCAAGATCGGCGTACTCGGTCTCAACGGCTCAGGCAAATCAACCCTGTTACGCATTATGGCCGGCATCGACCAGGACTACAGCGGCGAGGCGCGACCCCAGCCAGGCATCAATATCGGCTACCTGCCACAGGAGCCCCGACTCAACCCCGACAAAAACGTGCGCGGCAACGTCGAAGAGGGTATGCAGGAGGCCGTCGACGCCCTCAAACGCCTGGACGAGGTCTACGCCGCCTATGCCGAGGCCGATGCGGACTTTGACGCGCTGGCGCGGGAGCAGGCCGCGCTGGAGGACACCATCCAGGCCTGGGACGCCCACAATATGGAGCACCAGCTGGAAGTCGCCGCGGATGCACTGCGCCTGCCGCCCTGGGACGCCGATGTCGCCACCCTGTCGGGGGGCGAACAGCGACGCGTGGCCCTGTGCCGCCTGTTGCTTTCCAGACCCGACATGCTGTTGCTGGACGAGCCCACCAACCACCTCGATGCCGAGAGCGTTGCCTGGCTGGAGCACTTCCTCACCGAGTTCTCCGGCACCGTGGTCGCCATCACCCACGACCGCTACTTTCTCGACAACGCCGCCGGCTGGATTCTGGAACTCGACCGCGGCCACGGCATTCCCTACGAGGGTAATTACTCGGATTGGCTGGAGGCCAAGGAGCATCGCCTGGCGGCGGAAGAAAAACACCAGGCTGCCCACGAGCGAGCCATCAAGGCCGAGCTGGAGTGGACGCGCAGCAACCCCAAGGGCCGGCAGGCGAAGAGCAAGGCCCGCATGCAGCGCTTTGACGAACTGAGTTCACAGCAATTCCAGAGCCGCAATGAAACCAACGAAATTTATATTCCGCCGGGGGATCGACTGGGTGACTCGGTCATCGAAGTGGAGCACCTCGGCAAAAGCTTCGGCGACCGGCTGCTGATCGACGACCTCAGCTTCAACGTACCCAAAGGCGCCATCGTCGGCCTGGTCGGTGGTAACGGCGCCGGTAAATCGACACTGTTCAAGATGCTGATCGGCGCCGAGCAGCCCGACAACGGCTCCATCCGCCTCGGCGATACGGTGAAACTATCCTATGTCGACCAGTCCCGCGACGATCTCGACGGCAGCAAGACCGTCTGGGAAGAAATTTCCGACGGCCTCGATATCATCACCATCGGCAACTACGAGGTCAATTCCCGCTCTTATGTCGGTCGCTTCAACTTCAAGGGCAGCGACCAACAGAAGCGAGTTAAAGATTTATCCGGTGGCGAGCGCAACCGCCTGCACCTGGCCAAGCTGCTAAAACAGGGCGGCAACGTCCTGCTGCTGGATGAGCCGACCAATGATCTCGACGTCGAAACCCTACGCGCGCTGGAAGACGCACTGCTGGCATTCCCCGGCTGCATCATGGTGATCTCCCACGACCGCTGGTTCCTCGACCGCATCGCCACCCATATCCTCGCTTTCGAAGGGGATAGTGAGGTCTTGATGTTCGAGGGCAACTACAGCGATTACCACCAGGATTTGCTGGCCCGCAAGGGCGAGAGCGCATTGACAGGGCGGATCAAGTACAAGCGCCTGGGCGTGGCGTAAAACTGACTCCTCCCATTCGCTCCACGGCCTCTCCCACCGGGACGGCTCCGGGGGTGGCCTCCCCCTTAGCGACAGATTTAGCGGGCCGTGCGTCTTATCGAAACAGCATAAAGATTGCATTTGCAAGCATTGTATCTGCAATGTAATATGCGGGC
>JAUXCW010000007.1 GCA_030618705.1 Gammaproteobacteria bacterium
AGGCGCCCAGGGCCACTGCCAGAAAACCGGACAGCCCGGCTATTACCATAAAATACTTCGCCACCATGCTCTCCTGTAACCCGGGGATAAGCCCAAATGACGCATGCTTTGGTCTTGACTGAGGGGCCGGGGCTTCCAGAGCAGGACCGTGCGCCGGTTGGACCCGGCGCCCGAGCCTACATGGATGTATTCACGGCGAGTCCTGAGCTGGGAGCCCCGGCCCCTTGCCCAGCGCAATAGTATTACCACTCTGCTCTTAACCAAGCACCATTTGGGCTTATCCTGATAACCTAATGCTTATGCTATGCGGCCAACCGGCGCTGGAAAACCATCAAGCCTGCAAGCTGACTTTCATCTTCTTCATGGCATTTTGCTCCAACTGGCGGATTCGCTCGGCGGATACACCGTACCTGGCGGCCAACTGGTGCAGGGTTTCCTTTTTTTCGGACAGCCAGCGACTGGCGAGAATATCCCGGGAACGCTCGTCGAGCTGGGCGATGGCACTGTGCAGGCTCTGCTCATTGCTTTGCTCCCAGTCGGCATCCTCTACCAGTAATGCCGGATCAGCGCTGTGATCCTCCAGATAGTTGGCCGGGGCAGTAAAGCTCTTTTCGTCGTCGTCGGCGGCCCCATCGAAAGGTGCGTCATAGCTGCTCAAGCGACCTTCCATACGACGCACTTCAACCACGTCTACACCAAGGTCATCGGCCACGGCATGGGCTTCGTCATTGGTCAGCCAACTGAGGCTCTTCTTCTTGCCGCGCAGATTGAAAAACAGCTTGCGCTGGGCCTTGGTGGTCGCCACCTTGACGATGCGCCAGTTGCGCAGTATGTACTCGTGCATCTCGGCTTTGATCCAGTGCACCGCAAAAGACACCAGGCGCACTCCCCTCTCGGGGTCAAAGCGCTTCACCGCCTTCATCAGGCCGACATTGCCCTCCTGGATCAAATCCGCCAGGGGCAAGCCATAGCCGGTATAGCTGCGAGCCACATGCACCACAAAGCGCAAATGACTCATGACCAGTTGCCTTGCGGCCTCCAGATCCTGTTGATAGTACAGACGCTGGCCCAGCGCTTGCTCCTGCTCGAGAGACAAAATCGGCACCGAATTGACAGTCTGAATATAGGCATTAACATTACCGCCCGGCACCATCGCTGGTACCAGTTGCAATTCCTTACCCATGCAATAACCCCCTCTATTTCTGGAACAGACATTTTAGCACTCAATAGGTTAGAGTGCTAACTGGTGAAAAGTTCAAAAAAAAACCAATTATCGGCGAAAACCCCCTAGCGAGGCTCTATCGCACCCAAATGTCGGGTAACAGCCAGCCAGGCCCCTGCCAGCCCAAGTACGATACCTGCCAGCGCCAGGGACAGGCTGCCCGACACTCCCAGGCCCTGTAGTTCGAAGCTGCTGTCGTAGAGATCGGCGAGGATGCCCACGGGATCGTCCAGCCACCACAGCAACAGGGTCAACAACAGCCACGCCACGATGCTGCCACCCAGTCCGTACCACAATCCGGTATAGAGAAACGGGCGGCGGACATAGGCATCGGTGCCACCCACCAGCTTGGTCACCACGATTTCATCACGCCGATTTTCAATCGCCAGGCGTATCGTATTCCCGGCAACCAACAACACCCCCAGACCCAACAAAAAGGCCAGTGCCAGACTTATTCGCTTTCCAAGCGCCATCAAACTGTAGAGCCGTTGCACCCATTTCATATCCATCTGCGCCAGCTCCACACCGGGCAGTTGACCAAGCTGCAGCAGTAATTGCTCCATGGCCGCAACGCTACTGGCCCCCAGGGAGGGCTGTAACACCACCACCGCCGGCAGCGGATTTTCCGGCAATTCGGACAGTAGCGCGCCAAAACCCGACAACTGGCTAAATTCCTCCAGTGCCGCCTGCCGGGAGACATAGACGGACTGCGCCACATCCTCCCTGCGCGCCAATTGCTGCCCCAGGCGGCGACCGGCCTCTTCATTGACCGAATCCTCCAGAAACAGCGACACCCTGGCCGCCCCGTCCCAGCCGGCGGTCAGCTGCTGCATATTTTCCAGGGCGACAAACAGGCTGGCCGGCAGGGCCAGGGCGATACCGATGACCATCCAGGTCAATAGACTGGCCCCGGGAGCGCGCAACAGGCGACGCAGGCTTTCCGTCGCGACCAGGCCGTGGTGGGAGCGCCAGGCGTCGAGACGATCCGCCAGCGTCGCCTTACTCTGAACCGCGCCGGTCTCACGCCGCCCCCGGCGGTGCCCCGGGCTACTCATGACCCGGCTCCCGCGGCTGCCACCTGACCCTGAAACAATTGCCCATCCCGCAGGGTCATTGTGCGATTGGGCATACGGGCTATCAGGGCCAGGTCGTGGGTGGCTATCAGGACGGTGACCCCGACCTGGTTGAACTGCTCGAAGAGGTGCATGATTTCAGACGACAGCCCGGGATCCAGGTTGCCAGTGGGCTCATCGGCGAGGAGAACCATAGGCTTATTGACCACGGCCCGGGCGATCCCTACCCGCTGCTGTTCGCCCCCTGACAGGGTAATCGGGTTGCAGGTTTCCTTTTTCAGCAGACCGACCTTATCCAGCGCCGCGCGCACCCGCCTTGCCGCCTCCCGCGGATGGTAACCGGCAATCAACAGGGGCAGGGCGACATTGTGAAACACGCTGCGATCAAACAGCAACTGGTGATTCTGGAAGACAACGCCTACCCGGCGCCGATGATAGGGAACCTGGCGCCGCCCCAGTTTCCTGAGGTTCTGGCCATCCACCAGCACCTGACCGTTGCTGGGCTGCTCCATCAACATGATGAGCTTGAGCAGTGTGCTCTTGCCGGCACCGGAATGCCCGGTGAGGAACACCATCTCATCCCGTTCGATGCGGAAGCTGACTCGATTCAGGGCCTCATGCCCCGAGGGGTAGCGCTTGCTGACAGCATCAAACTGTATCATTGGGCTTCGTTGTTAGTGGGTACTTGCTATGGGGAAAAGCGCCGCCCTTCCGGGCAGGCACTAGCTAATCCAGCAATTGCGAATCGAATAAGGCGTCGACAAACTCTTCGGCGCTAAACGGCCGCAAGTCCTCTGCCGCCTCGCCGATACCGATAAAACGCACCGGCAGACCGGTTTGCTTGCAGATCGCAAAAATAACACCACCCTTGGCGGTACCGTCGAGCTTGGTCAGGGCGATCCCGCTAACATTGACCACGGACTGGAATGTGCTGGCCTGGCTGAGCGCATTTTGCCCGGTACCCGCGTCGAGTACCAACAGGGTCTCATGGGGCGCGCTGGAATCCACCTTGCCCATAACGCGAACCACTTTTTTCAGTTCGTCCATCAAATTGTCTTTGTTGTGCAAACGCCCCGCGGTATCGGCTATCAACACGTCGACGCCCCTGGCGGTCGCCGCTTCCAGTGCGTCGTAGAGTACCGAGGCGCTGTCCGACCCGGTTCGCTGGGCGACCACCGGCACGCCGTGGCGCTCCCCCCAGGCCTGTAATTGCTCCACAGCCGCCGCGCGGAAAGTATCCCCGGCTGCGAGCATGACCGATTTCCCTTCGTCACGATAACGGCGCGCCAGCTTGCCGATAGTTGTGGTCTTGCCCACTCCGTTGACGCCGACTACCAGAATGACAAAGGGCTTATGGCCGCTTTCAATCTCCAGGGGCTGGTCGGAGGGCTTCAACAAGGCTGTCATCTCCCGCTTCAGGGCATCGAGGACGGCATCGCCATCGGCCAGCTCCTTGCGCTTGATTTCCCCGGACAACTTGTCGACAATTTCCGTGGTCGCCTCGATCCCGACATCAGCGACCAGCAGAGCAGTCTCGAGATCCTCCAGGACATCGTCATCGATTTCTTTCTTACCCAGCAGGAAAGTGCCCATGCCCTCGGCAAAGCCACCGCCGGTGCGCTTCAGGCCCCGCTTGAGCCGCTTGAAAAAGCCCGCCTGGGATTTTTCATCAATGGGCTCGGAGGGCTCGCCGCCCTCGCCGGAGCCGGGCTCGACGACTTCGGACCGTGGATCGGCAAGGTGCTCCGTCTGTGGATCGCCACTCCCGGGCCCCTCGACCTCCCCCTCCCGGAAGGGCGTCCCGGTCACTTCACCACCCTGCCCCGCCTCACCATTCGGGGGGACGGGCGGCTGCTGGCCTGCACCCTTGCGCTTGAAAAGTTTCATGAAAGCTGGTGTTTCCTGCTGATAAAGCGGTTCATGTGACAAAGTGCGCTATCCTACCATTTTCAAGGACCGCAGGCAGCCTAGAGCGACTCCAGATGAACACATGAGAAGCGGAAAGACATCTCGACACAACAAGGGCGGGGACCATTCCCTGCGCATTATCGGCGGCCAATGGCGAGGCCGCAGGCTGCAATTTCCCGATCTGCCGGGGCTCCGCCCAACCGGCGACCGCACGCGCGAAACCCTGTTCAACTGGCTGGCCCCGGTCATTGTCGATGCGCACTGCCTTGACCTCTTCGCCGGTAGCGGGGCGCTCGGCCTGGAGGCGGTGAGTCGCGGGGCGGCGTCCGCCACTCTGCTCGACCTCTCGACAGAGGCTTGCCGGGCGCTGCTTCTTCACCGGCAAACACTAGGCGCCGAAAATAGTGTGCAAGTGCTGCAGGCAGACACCCTCGCCTGGTTGCGCCAAACTCCGGCGCGGGCCTTCGATATCCTGTTTATCGACCCACCCTTTGACAGTGGCCTGCTGTCACCGACGATTGAATTGCTGGCCCAGCCGGGGTGGCTGGCACGCGGCGCCCGTATCTATCTCGAATCTCCCCGCCGACAGGTACTGCCACGACCTGCCGATTGGCAACTATTGCGCTCGGTGGAAACCGGCCAGGTACAGTGCCAATTGCTGGAGTTCAGTGGCAGTTGAGCGACATTTTGGGTACTATGCGCCGCCACGCCAATCCGGGAGAGTTCAGATGACCGCAGTGGTGTACCCAGGCACCTTCGACCCTGTAACCAACGGCCACATTGACCTGGTTGAACGCGCAGCGCGCCTGTTTGACCACGTCATCATCGCCATCGCCCACAGCGAGAAAAAGCAGCCGCTATTCGATCTCGAGGAGCGAACCGCGCTGTGCAATACGGCGCTGGCCCACGTGGACAATCTCGAAATTCTCCCGTTCAGCGGCCTGCTGGTGAATTTTGTCGAAAGCTGCAATACCCATGTTGTACTGCGTGGCCTGCGGGCCGTCTCGGATTTCGAGTACGAATTCCAGATGGCCAATATGAACCGGGCACAGAACCCGCTGTTCGAGTCGGTGTTCCTGACGCCCTCCGACCACCTGGCCTATATTTCCGCGACCCTGGTCCGGGAAATTGCCTCTATGGGAGGCGATGTCTCACCCTTTGTCCACCCCGCGGTCGCCCAGGCGCTACGTCAGAAATTCCACCAGCCTGAGCCATAACCGAGACCATGGCCCTCAAGATTACCGACGAATGCATCAATTGCGATGTGTGCGAACCGGAGTGCCCCAATGAAGCGATTTACCAGGGAGAGGATATCTATGTCATCGACCCGCAAAAATGCACCGAGTGCGTGGGCCACTACGAGGAGCCCCAGTGCCAACAGGTCTGCCCGGTAGATTGCATACCACTGGATCCGGAGCACATGGAAACAGAAGAAGAACTGGAGAAAAAATACCTGCGCCTGACGGGCGGAGGGTAAATAGCCCCCGGTTGTCCCGGGGGCTGGATGGCGCTATGCCTGGAGCGATCTAGTTAGCAGCAACGCTCTCGTCGGTGTGAACCTTTGGCTTGCGGCCGTTGGTACACCCCAGGCAGCGCACGAAAGTCGCTTTGCCGGGTCCGACCACCAGGGTATCGGCGGCATCGCCGATATTGCCGCCAATTGCCGAAAACGGCAGACTGACCACAAACGCCGCAGCCCCCACAACCGTCATGACCAGCAATGCCGGACGAGCCAGCACGAGGTCACCAGACATGGCCAGAGCCGAGGGTTGATCATATATTTCCTCGGCAATGCTGAGCTGGGGCAAGCTGAATAGCAGTCCAAACACCGCTGCTGTGGTGAGCGACCTGAGCTTAGCCTTCATAGTTATTCTCCCTAATAGTGATACCCCGGACATCGAAACCGGGTGCAAACGGTATGAATAATCTTAGACCCTAATTTCCGCTTCGACAGCTCAAGCCCGGGAAATTCTTCACAGTTTGGGCTCATGTCCCGTATTTATCGCTGGCAGTGACGACAAAATACCGTGCTGCGCTGGCCCAGGCGGGTTTCCGCAAGCACAGCACCACAGCGGGTACAGGGCTCCCCACCACGTCCGTACACCTGTAATTGCTGACTAAAATAGCCCGGCTTGCCGGCATCGTTGACGAAATCCCGCAGCGTTGTGCCGCCTTTTTCGATTGCCTGTGCCAATACATCCCTGATCGCGGCGACCAGGGCGGCGTATCGTGCGCGCGATATCCGGCCCGCGGCGCGATCGGGCCGGATACCGGCGATGAACAGGGCCTCGTTGGCATAGATATTGCCCACTCCCACCACCACATGCCCGTCCATGATAAACGGCTTGACCCCGCCCCGACGGCCCCGGGAGCGCTTGTAGAGATAGTCCGGCCCAAAGCCCCCGCCCAGCGGCTCCGGCCCCAGGTCGCGCAGTAACGGGTGTTGAACAGGCGGTTCCTCCGTCCACAGCACCGCGCCAAAACGACGGGGGTCGCGCAACCTGAGGACCACGCCGTGATCAAACTGGATATCCACGTGGTCATGGGCCGCGGCAGAGGTGCCCTCTGCCACCAGGCGAAGGCTACCGCTCATGCCCAGGTGCAGGATCAAGTGACCGCGCCCGCAGTCGAGCAGGATATACTTGCCCCGCCGTTTCACCGACCGCACTTCGCAGCCCTCCAGATGGCCGGACAGTCCGGGGGGAACCGGCCAGCGCAAGCGGGGATCTCGAACGGTGACGACGCTTATCGTCCGGTGCAGGATATGGGGCTCGATACCACTTCGCGTGGTTTCCACCTCAGGGAGTTCAGGCATGGCGGGCTTCCGGGGGGATTGTTTCACAGCATACCGCCGGGCCATGATGACCGCCAGACTTGACATCGATTGCACGGACACGTGAAATAAACCGCTCCCTGAACCACTCTCAAAAACTACTCGCGAGAAGTACGCGTACAAAAGGTATAACCATGATCCTGGGTGTAGATACCGGCGGCACCTTCACCGACTTCGTGCTGCTGGCCGGGGCGGAATTGCGCATTCACAAGGTGCTGTCCACTCCCTCAGCACCGGAACAGGCGATCCTGCAAGGTCTGGCAGACCTGGGTCTGGGGGATACCGCGAGCCGCAAAGGCTTACTGGTCATCCACGGTAGCACGGTGGCAACCAACGCCGCCCTCGAGGGCAAGGGCGTGCGCACGGTGTTTATTACCAACCGCGGCTTCAAGGATATGCTCACTATCGGCCGCCAGGCCAGGGCCGAACTGTATCAATTGCAACCACCACCGATACCGCCACCGGTAGCACCTGAGTTGTGCCTGGAGACCGGCGGCAGAATCGACTGCAACGGGGCGCTGTTGGAAGACCTGGGCGCCGATGACCTGGAACAACTGCGACGCCAGCTTGCCGAGCTGCGCCCCGAGGCAGTCGCCATCAACCTGCTGTATTCCTTCATCGACGACCGGTATGAGAAGCGCATCGAGGCGGCGCTGCCCGAGCACCTTTTTATTTCGCGCTCATCCCGGGTATTACCGGAGTACAAGGAGTATGAGCGCGGTATCGCCACCTGGCTCAACGCCTGGCTCGGGCCCCTGGTAAGCGGCTATCTGCAACGACTGCAGAGCGCCTTGAACCCCACACCGCTGGCCATAATGCAATCCTCGGGGGGCACCATGTCGGCGGAGCAGGCCGCCGAGCGGACGGTTAATATGCTGCTGTCGGGGCCCGCCGGGGGGCTGGCAGGCGCCCGCTATATGGGAGAGCAGGTCGACAGGCCCCGCTTGATCAGTTTCGACATGGGGGGGACCTCTACCGACGTCGCCTTGATCGACGGCGGCATCAAACTCACCAACGAGGGCCGTATCGGCAGCTGGCCGGTGGCGGTTCCCATGGTCGACATGCAAACCATCGGGGCCGGCGGCGGCTCCCTTGCCTACAGGGACCGGGGCGGTATGTTACATGTGGGCCCGGAATCGGCGGGGGCAAGCCCCGGGCCGGCCTGCTACGGCCAGGGTGGCGAGCAGGCGACGGTGACCGACGCAAATGTGGTGCTGGGACGCCTCAGAACCGACAATTTTCTCGGCGGCAAGATGTCCCTGCAGCTCGAGGCGGCGCAGGCCGCTGTCGGCCGGCTGGCCGCGAGCCTCGGCATGGGCACGGAAGCGACCGCCGAGGGTATCATCCGGCTGGCCAACGAGCACATGAGCCGCGCCCTGCGCGCCATCTCCATCGAGCGCGGTCACGACCCCGCGTTGTTCACGCTATGCTGCTTTGGCGGCGCCGGCGGATTACATGTCTGTGAGCTGGCGGAGCAGCTGGCCCTCGGTTCGGCATTGATACCGGTTCACGCAGGAGTGCTGTCCGCCCTCGGCATGCTGGTGGCGCCGCGGGAACGCCAGCTGTCGAGGACGCTGAACAAGCTATTGGCCGACATCGCCGGGCCCGAGATGGACGCAGCGCTGGAAGACCTGGCGTCCAGGGGCGCGGGGGAATTGCAGCGGGAAGGGGTGGCGGCGGGGCAAATCCGCTCGGAGTTCAGCCTCGACCTGCGCTACCAGGGCCAGTCATTCACCCTCAATATCCCCTGGCAGGGCCGTGTGCGCCAGGCGATAGAACAGTTTCACCGCCGCCATGAAGATCGCTATGGCCACACCATGGACAGACCCGTTGAACTGGTCAACCTGCGCGTCGCGGTCACTGCCGCGGCTCCCGGGTTACGTCTGCCCAAAGCACCCACCCAGCGCACATCCGCCGGCAGCGCCCGACTCTATGGCATAGAGGAAGAGGTTCCGATATTGCAAAGGGAGATGCTGGTCATCGGCAGGGCCTACCCTGGCCCGCTGCTCATCACCGAGCAGGTATCGACCACCTGGATCAAGCCGGGGTGGCGAGTGGAGCGGGATGCTAGCGGAAATTTATTGCTGACAGCGGCTCGGTGAGCGCTACTTGATTTTACCTTCCTTGTAGGGAACGTGCTTGCGTACCACCGGATCGTACTTTTTGAATTCGAGCTTGTCGGGCGTGTTGCGCTTGCTCTTATCAGTGGTATAAAAGTGGCCGGTCCCCGCGGAGGATACCAACCTGATTTTTTCACGGGCGCTTTTAGCCATGACCCACTCGCTCCTTAAACTTTGACACCGTCGGCGCGCAGGTCGACCAGTACGGCATCGATCCCACGCTTATCAATAATACGCATACCCTTGACCGATACGCGCAGCTTTACAAAACGCTTTTCGGACTCAACCCAGAATCGATGGCTTTGCAGATTGGGCAGAAACCTGCGCCGGGTCCGGTTTTTAGCGTGGGATACATTGTTACCAGTAACAGGGCGCTTGCCGGTTACCTGACAGACTCTGGACATTTTACTTGCCTCTCCACCTGCGGTGGTTACTATATTCCGGGTTTTATTTCCCCGGGAGTGCGGGCTGTACCAACCAAACCAGCCTCGAAAGAGCGCGGCACTTTACCAGAACACCCCGGGTCTGGCAAGGCTGATGCCCGCCCGGCGGTCACAACAGGCCACGCTCCGCCAGGGACACCACCTCGCCGTCACCGACCACCATATGGTCCAGCACCCGTATATCCACCAGCGCCAGTGCGGCCTTGAGCCGCTCCGTAATTCGCAGGTCTGCCTGACTGGGCTCCGCCACCCCGGAGGGATGGTTGTGTGCCAGGATCAACGCCGCGGCGTTGTGTTTCAATGCGCGCTTCACCACTTCCCGGGGGTAGACGCTGGCGCCGTCTATGGTGCCGTAAAACAACTCCTCACAGACGATGACGGCATGCCGGCTATCCAGGAACAGGCACAGGAACACCTCCTGCTGGTAGGCGCGAAGATGACTGGTGAGAAAATGGCGGGTGCGCTCGGGGCTGTTGAGCACGCTTTCGCGCTGCAGGGCCTGGAGCAGGTGGCGCCTGCCGATTTCCAATACCGCCTGCAACTGCGCATAGCTGGCATCCCCCAGGCCGGCGGCGGCACACACCGAATCCCGATCGGCGTCCAGCAGCTGACGCAATCCACCAAATTGCAGTAGTAAATCCCGCGCCAGGTCGACGGCGGTCTTGCCGCGAACCCCGGTGCGCAGGAAAATCGCCAGTAACTCGGCGTCCGAAAGCGAGCCCGCCCCGGCTGTCAGCAGCTTTTCCCGGGGCCGCTCCTGTTGCGGCCAGTCCTTGATCGCCATCTCAACCTCCCTGTCAATCAGCGAATCATTGTATGGTATCTTAGAGCGTCTCCCATGACAGCGCTAAAACGTGGAAATAATGCCCACCCGGAATCTATGCAATAAACGCATCATCGTCGGCATCAGCGGCGGTATCGCCGCCTATAAGGCGGCGGAGCTGGTGCGCCGCCTTATTGAACACCGGGCCGAGGTCCGGGTCGTCATGACAAGGGCCGCGCAGGAGTTTATTACCCCGCTGACCCTGCAAGCGCTATCCGGCAATCCGGTTCATACCGAGCTGCTGGATACCGGGGCAGAGGCCGCCATGGGCCACATCGAGCTCGCTCGCTGGGCGGATGCAATGCTGGTTGCACCGGCCACGGCGGACTGCCTCGCCCGCATCGCCCAGGGGAAGGGAGACGATTTACTGGCGACCCTGGCCCTCGCCCTGGATGCGCCGCTGGCCGCCGCTCCCGCCATGAACCAGGCGATGTGGCGCAATGCTGCGACCCAGGCCAATGTCGCCCTGCTGGCGCGGCGCGGCGTACACCTGTTCGGGCCGGCGGAGGGCCCCCAGGCATGTGGCGACGTCGGCCCGGGAAGAATGCTGGAAGCCCGGCAATTGGCGGAGCGATTGTCATCGCTGTTCGATAGTGGCGTGCTGGCCGGCCTTCGCGTCTGTATTACCGCCGGGCCCACCCGGGAGGCGATCGACCCGGTGCGCTATATCAGCAATCACAGCTCCGGTAAGATGGGCTATGCACTGGCCGAGGCGGCGGTAGAGGCAGGCGCCTCGACGACGCTTATCAGCGGCCCGGTTGTCCTGGAGCTCCCGCACCGGGGCAAGGTCGAGCACGTCAACAGCGCCATGGATATGCTACACGCCAGTCTGGCGGCGGCGGCGGAGTGCGATATCTTTATCGCCACCGCGGCCGTCGCCGACTATCGACCGCGGCAGGTGGCCGGGCAAAAAATCAAAAAGTCCAGCACCACAATGGTACTGGAGCTGGAGCGCAACCCGGACATACTCAGCGCCGTCGCCGCGCTGGAGCACGGCCCATACTGCGTCGGCTTCGCCGCCGAAACCGACCGGGTGGTGGAATACGCCCGCGACAAACTACAGAGAAAAAAGCTGGACCTCATCTTCGCCAACGATGTCAGCGACCCCTCGATCGGCTTCAACAGCGACGAAAACCTGGTCACCCTGGTCAGTGAGAGCGAAACCCTGCCCCTCGACAAGGCCCCCAAACGGCGCCTCGCGCGAACCCTTATCACCGAGATCGGCAGGCGCTATCCGCCACGAGCGTAATAGCGCTAATCCGGATGTCAACTAAACTGTGTTTTACCGGCCACCAGCATTTCCGATGAGTCCGACCGGTGCCTGTGCCTAATAGACCACAAGCCGCGTTTCCGAACCCGTATAAAAATAGTCCGACGAGACCAGCATGAGCAAGAAAAAGACCCCATCGAGCAACACCGGCAACATCGGTTCTACCTCCCGACTGCTACGCCCCATATGGATTTACGCTCTGTTTGCCTGCCTGCTCGTACTGGTCTGCGCCGCGGTGATCAACCTGGTTCAGGCGCGGGCCAACGACCGCCTGCAGCTGCAAACGACCAGCCGTCACCTGGTTCAGACACAGGCCACTTCACTGGCCCATTTTATCGAGGACCAGAACATCTATCTGCGGTTCCTGGCGGCACAACCCGCCGTGATCGACGCCCTGGCCTCGGGCAATGAAGTCGCCCTTCGCGCACTCGAAACCGGGTACAAGGAGGCCTACGGCTATCCCGGCCGACTCAGTATCGTGCCCCTGAGCTCGATGGGGACCGCGTCCCTGGATTTCCCCGGCCACCGGCTCAACAGCATCGAGACCGCCATGATTATCGAGGCCCTGCGGGACAAACCGGTGCCTGCAGAGGCATACAAGGACGAGGGGCGCAGTGTTATCACCTTGCTGCAAACAGCAGGCGATGCGCCGGATCAGATCGTGGGGGCACTGCTTCTAAGCCTGGACAGCAGGACGATCGGCAAAATCATGGGGCAATTGAGCGGGGAGCAGGGCCAGCTGGCGCTGCGACAAAACATTCACGGTGAAGCCATGACGATTTTCCAGCTGGGCGAGGCCTCGAGTAGCGCACCGTTGGAGATCGCCTCATTTCCCGGCAATCCGAATTGGCAGCTGGAGTTTCGCGCCTCGGCTCAACTGGCGGCTGCCAGCGCCAGCGCAACCCTGGTGCCCTGGATCCTGCTGGGTGTCACCAGCCTCCTGTTGTTGCTCGGAGGTCTGAGGATATACAGTCGTCTTCGTCGCCAACTCGACTCAGAATTCGCGGAACTGAAGGAATATCTCGAACTATTACAAGAAGGTGAACGGGCACTGCCACCGGCGCTGACGCTGTCGCGGGCCACCGAGATCGGCGCCATGGCCTTCGAGCTCAGCCAGGCGCCGGCGATCTCCGGCAAGCCCTCCAGCGCCGATGCCGCGGCCGCCGCAGAACTCAGCGAGAAGATGTCGGGCAAGACGGCAAGCGCGGTCGTGGACGAAAACGACTATGTCGAAGAAACCGGGATGACTGATGAGACAGCCGGGGAGGAGCCCGCGACACCTGAGCTGCCGCCGATTGCGGCGGGCATCTTCCGCGCCTATGACATTCGCGGCATCGTCGGCGAGGACCTCACCCCGGACGCGGTCTATCAAATTGGCCTGGCCATCGGCAGTGAGGCGCTGGACCAGGGGCAACACGCGGTTATCGTCGCACGGGATGGCCGTCACAGCAGCGAGGAGCTGTCTTCGCAGCTGACCAGGGGGCTTCAGGATAGCGGCACCGACGTCATCGATCTCGGCCAGGCACCCACCCCGGTGCTGTACTTTGCCACCCAGCAACTCAACACCGCCAGCGGGGTCATGGTGACAGGCAGTCACAACCCGCCCGAGTACAACGGGCTTAAAGTCGTCATCAACGGCAAAACCCTGTTTGCAGACGGCATCAGTGAGCTCAAAAACCGCATTGAGCAAAACCGGCTGCGCAGCGGTAGCGGCAGCTACAATACCACCGACATCGACGCGCAATATATCGACTATGTGCTTGGGGATATCGCGGTGGCGCAGCCCCTGAAAGTGGTGATCGACTGCGGCAACGGGATCGCCGGCCCCCTGGCACCCCGGCTGTTCGAGGAACTCGGTTGCGAGGTGATACCTCTCTACTGCGACGTGGACGGCGATTTCCCCAATCACCACCCCGACCCCACCGTAGCGGAAAATCTCGCCGATCTCATTGGCCAGGTGCGGGAGCACGGCGCCGACCTCGGCATCGCCTTCGATGGCGACGGCGATCGCCTGGGCGTGGTTAGCGCCAGCGGTGAAATCGTCGCCGCCGACCGCCTGTTGATGCTGTTCGCACAGGACGTGGTGTCCCGCAATCCCGGCTGCGACGTGATTTTCGACGTCAAATGCACGCGCCATCTCAATGACGTCATTGCGAGCTATGGCGGTCGGCCCATCATGTGGAAGAGCGGCCACTCCCTGATCAAGCAAAAAATGGTGGAGACCGGCGCATTGCTCGGCGGCGAATTCAGTGGCCATATTTTCTTCAAGGAGCGCTGGTTCGGCTTTGACGACGGCCTGTACAGCGCCGCGCGCCTGATCGAGATCATGAGCACCACCAACCCTGATCTGGATCAGCTGTTGGAGCAGTTTCCCAAATCCTGCAGCACTCCGGAGATTCAGCTGGAAGTAGGGGAGGAGCGTAAATTTGCCATCGTCGAGCGCTTCGCCGAGAAGGCGGAGTTTGGCGATGCCCGGATCAGCCAGATAGACGGTGTCAGGGTCGACCTGCCGGACGGCTGGGGTTTGTTGCGGGCATCAAATACCACGCCCAGGCTGATACTGCGCTTTGAGGCGGAGTCCGAGCAGGCCCTGGCCGGCATCAAACAGCTGTTTCAGGCAGAGCTACTGCGACTCGAACCCGATCTCAGCTTCTGATACCCTGCCCTCCTTCGCCACCCCGCCAGGAGCAAGCATGTCTCTCGATCGCGATTCCGCCATGAACGTGGCCAAGGTGCTGAACGAGGCACTACCCTATATCCAGCGTTTCACCGGCAAGACCATCGTCGTCAAATTCGGCGGCAACGCCATGGTGGAGCCGCAACTGAATCGCCAGTTTGCCCGCGATATCGTACTGATGAAGCTGGTGGGAATGAACCCCATCGTGGTCCACGGCGGCGGTCCGCAAATTGGTGCGCTGCTGGCGAGGCTGAACATCGAAACCGAGTTCGTCGACGGTATGCGGGTCACCGACAGCGAAACCATGGACGTGGTAGAGATGGTCCTCGGCGCCAGCGTCAACAAAAGCATCGTCTCGACCATCAACCAGAACGGCGGCAAGGCCATTGGTATTACCGGCAAGGACGGCGGCCTGATCGAGGCCAGCCGACTCTGCCTGGAGCGCGAGTCACCCGAGTTGGACGTGCCTGAGATAATCGATATCGGCCATGTCGGCAAGGTCGAGCGCATCAACCGGGAGGTCCTCGATGTGCTGGTCGGGGGCAATTTCATTCCTGTCATCGCCCCCATAGGGGTCGGCGTGGACGGTGTATCCTACAATATCAACGCCGACATGGTGGCGGGCAAAGTGGCCGAGGTGTTACAGGCGGAAAAGCTGATGCTGCTCACCAATGTGCCGGGTCTATTGGGCGCGGACAAACAGGTCTTGACCGGGCTCGGTACCCGGGAGGTCGATCGACTGATCGCCGACGGCACGATCAGCGGCGGCATGTTGCCCAAAATCAGCTGCGCACTGGATGCCGTCAAGGGCGGAGTCGCCTCGGCGCATATCATAGACGGCACCGTTCCCCATGCGGTTTTGCTGGAAATTTTTACCGATGCCGGTGTCGGCACACTGATAAGCAATCAGTAGCCAGGCAATCGGTAAGCAGTTAATCGGTAACAACAGGACAAAAGTTAATGGAAAATTGACCTGCTCTTATTGCAGCCACCCATGGTTATCGCTAGGATGTTCTTCCTAATAACACGATTACAGTCATGGCGCGTATAAAACAAAAAACGTCCCGTCGTCAACAGATCCTGGAATCTCTGGTGCACATGCTGGAGGCCAAGCCCGGCGGTCGCATTACAACTGCCTCGCTAGCCAGGGAAGTCGGGGTTTCCGAAGCGGCGCTGTATCGACATTTTCCCAGTAAATTCAAAATGTACGAGGGCCTCATCGATTTTATCGAGGTCACGGTGTTTACCCGCGTCAGCCGTATCCTCAACGAAGAAACCGCGTGCTGGCCCCGCATCGAACGCATATTGAATCTTGTATTGACCTTCGCAGAACGCAATCCCGGCATCACTCGCATCCTCACCGGAGATGCATTGATCGGCGAGAACGAACGCCTGCATCAACGCATCGTGCAATTTTATAATCGCCTGGAAACCCAATTGAAACAGATTTTGCGAGAGGCGGAGCTGAAAGAGGGTATTCGTCCCCCGGTGTCGGTAAGCGCCAGCGCCAACTTGCTGGTCGCCTCCGTCGAAGGTCGCATCGTGCAGTTCGTGCGCTCGGAATTCCGCCACCGCCCCACCGAGTACTGGCAGGACCAGTGGCTTGTTCTCAACGCGGGCCTGTCCCAGCCGGCACGCACTTCCGATAAGCTGGCCGGCAACGTGGTTGCAGCCGGGAGTTAGTAGAAGTCAATAATAGTATCTAGCGTTCTGCCTGTTTTCGCAGCGCCGCATTCTCCAACAGGTACTCGAAGCGCAGCATATCCCGCTCGAACTGGCGCTCGACTTCAACCCGCTCGCCGTTGAGCTCATCGATTGCGCTCTCGGCATAGCGAACCTCCGATTTTAGCGACCCAATCCGCACCACCAGGGCCTCCGGGGCATCCTTGCCACGCCGCGCATAATTGGCGGCATCGCCTTGTTCCGATTCAATCTGGCTTTTCAGTGACATCAGGTTACCCTGCAGGATACCGATGCGGGTGTCGTACTCTTTCAGGCCCCGGTTCTTCGCCTCCTCGATGTCGGCCACATCGCTATAACGCAGGGCGAGGGATTGATCCCACTTGCGAATACGCTGCTCTTCTTCCGCCAGCAAGCGCTGCCGCTCCTCTTCGATGTCTCGCGACTTGCGCTCCTCCTCTGTCAGCCTCCGGGGCACCTCCTTGAGGATATCGCCGTTGGCGTTTACCACCTGATAGCCACGGGGCACGGCTTCCGGCGGCAATCGGTCCGTCTGCACCGTGATACCCTGCTCGTTGAAGTAGCGATAGTAGACCCTCTGGGCGTTGGCGGCCGTGGCCAACACCAAAGCCACCAGCAACAGGCCAATTCGGCTACTATTCATGCAAGTGCTCAAGCATGTCATGGCCGCGCCCAACCGGACTACGGCGACTGTTCGGCACCGTAATTTGTGCGATATGTCTCGATGCGTGCAAGTAGTTCACTGTCTTTTACCTCCATGCGTATGAAGTCAATAATATGCTCCAGGGCGACGATACTGAGCACGGATATACCATACTCCCCGGCGAGCTCCTGCACCGCCGAGTGCTCCCCCCGGCCTCTCTCCTGCCGATCCAGCCCGATAATGACTCCCGTGACCTGCGCCCCGGCAGCGGAAATCATTTCAATCGCCTCCCTGATGGCGGTACCGGCGGTAATCACGTCATCGACGACCAATACCCTGCCCTGTAACGGCCCCCCCACAATGCTGCCGCCCTCACCATGCCGTTTCGCCTCCTTGCGGTTGAAGGCAAAGGGCATATCCCTGTGCTGGTGCTCCGCCAGAGCTACAGCGGTGGCGGCGGCCAGCGGAATACCCTTGTAGGCCGGACCGAACAACATGTCATAGTCAGCGGCAAAAGGCGCAATCGCGGCGGCGTAGCAACGCCCCAGGGATGCCAGGCTCCGACCGCTACTCATCGCCCCGGCATTAAAAAAATAAGGGCTCACTCGTCCTGACTTTAGTTGGAATTCACCAAATTTCAATGCCTCGCAGTCCACAGCCGTACGAATAAATTCTTCTTGATAAGCTTGCATGTACTTTTGCCTCAATCCTCGTTGCCGGCGCCATAATTAGTAGAACCCCGATGATAACCGGGCCAGGGGCCACCCGCGCACCCCTCCGGCACCGGCGAGCTTTATGCTGCCATCAACGCGATGCATCAGGTATCATACGCGCTCTGGCAAGCAGGGGATAACATGAGAATCATCAGTTTCTGTGCTGAAGGCATAGCGAACGCGGCCGCGAACGGCTTTTATGACTGGGTAGTGGGTCAGGATGCCGACATTATCTGCATTCAGGATCTGCGTGCACAGGAATACGACCTGCAGGATGATATCTATTTCCCCGAAGGCTATTTCCCCTACTTTTTCGATTCTCCGGATTCGGTCAACGGCGTCGCCATCTATGTGCGCCAGATGCCAAAGGCGATCATGACAGGCCTGGGCTTCGGTGAACTCGATATCCAGGCCCGCTATATCCAGGCCGATTTCGAGCACGTCAGTATCGGCAGCATTCTCGCTCCCGTCGCCGAGAAGGGGCAACCGGCACAGCTCGAGCAGAAAGAGCAGTTTTACAAGCTACTGCAAAACCACCTCAACAAGATTCGCAACAAGCGCCGGGAGTTTATTATCTGCGGCAGCTGGTTCATGGCCCACAATGAAGCCGACGTGCAAGATGCCGAGGCCTGCTCCGGGTCTCCCGGCTTTCTGCCGGAGGAGCGGGAATGGCTGGAAATTCTCTACCGCGACCTGGGCTATGTCGACGGCTTTCGGCGCGTCAATTCCGATAACGACGAATTCAGCTGGTGGCCCGGTGGCGACCGCGCCAAGGGCGGCCTGCGCACCGACCTGCAAATTCTATCCAGCGGCCTGCGCAACAGCGTGGAATACGGTCTGATTTATAAAACCCAGGCCTTTTCCAACCACGCCCCGGTGATCATGGATTACGATATCGAGCTCGGCTAGGCCAGGGCTGCTCGCTGCGCACTGAGCAGCTCTGCAATTCCCCGTTGCGCCAGCGCCAGCATGGCCGACAGTTGCTCGGCGCTGAACGACCGGCTCTCCGCCGTACCCTGAACCTCGATGAAACCGCCACTCTCCGTCATCACGATGTTCATGTCGGTCTCGGCCGCTGAATCCTCCGGGTAGTCGAGATCCAACACCGCCTCGCCTTCATAGACACCGACCGAAACCGCTGCCACCATACCGATCATCGGGTCGTTCTTGATCAGCTTGTCCCGCCTCATGCCGGCGACGGCGTCCGCGAGGGCGACACAGGCACCGGTGATCGAGGCGGTGCGAGTCCCACCATCAGCCTGGATCACGTCGCAGTCGATCTTGATGGTATATTCGCCCAACGCGTCCAGGTCGACAGCCGCGCGCAGGGAGCGACCGATCAAACGTTGGATTTCCACGGTTCTGCCCCCCTGCTTGCCCCGGCTGGCCTCCCTGTTCATGCGGCTACCCGTCGAGCGCGGCAACATACCGTATTCTGCCGTCAACCAGCCCCGGCCCTTGCCCCGCAAAAAGCGCGGCACGCCGCTCTCCACTGACGCTGTGCAAATAACCCGGGTATCGCCAAAAGCGACCAGTACCGAGCCCTCGGCGTGACGTGTGTAGTTGCGCTCAATACTCACCTGGCGCAATTGCTCCGGACTACGTCCACTCGGTCTCGAAAATGTCATACCTGATTCCTGATTCTCGGGGGAAAGGCCGCGCATTATACACAGGCCGGTGGCGCAGTTCGCCGATAGCCGTGATGAAATCAACGAGACCGGGATGCGATAAAAATAATGTAGCAAGCCCCGGGCAACACCCTGCTAGAATACAGGCCACACGATACGGGGACAGAAACGCAGATGATCGCCAGTATGACGGCATTCAGCCGCAAGGCTCAAAACGAGGAATGGGGCAACCTTACCTGGGAAATTCGCTCGGTCAATCACCGCTATCTCGAACCTCACTTCAAGCTACCTGACGCCCTGCGCTACATCGAACCGCAACTCAGGGACAAACTGAAAAAATATGTGGGGCGAGGTAAATTTGACTGCGCACTCAAATTTGTCGACCAGGGCCGCAGCAACACCACACTGGCATTAAGCCGGGACGCGCTTGCCGGGGTACTGGCAGCCGTGTCCGAGCTCGAGAGTGCTCATAAAAAATGGGCCAAACTCAACCCGCTGGAAATATTGCAAATGCCGGGCATTCTCCTCGACCCCGCGGAGGATCGCGAGTATGTCGCCCGGGCCGCCTGCGCACTGTTCGAGTCAGCACTGGGGGAGCTTTCGGAGACTCGACTACGAGAGGGCGCGGAACTCGCTGGATTTATCCACCAGCGCCTCGATGCCATCGATGTCCAGGTCGCGGAGGTTCGACGGCGGATGCCGGAAATCCTCGGCAACCAACGGCAGCGCCTGATTAAAAAACTGGAAGAGCTGGCCGCCGACCTGGACGTCGACCGGCTGGAACAGGAGCTGGTCTATGCCGCGCAGAAGGCCGACGTCGATGAGGAGCTCGATCGCCTCAGTACCCATATCAACGAGGTGCGACGAATCCTGGGGAAAGGCGGCAGCTGCGGTCGCCGGCTCGACTTTTTGATGCAGGAGCTCAATCGCGAGGCGAATACCCTGTCGTCGAAGTCGCTCACCGCCGACACCACCCTGGCGGCGGTGGAGCTCAAGGTCCTGATCGAACAAATGCGCGAACAAGTCCAGAATATCGAATAGCGAGGTCAAGCATGCCCGAGCCGTACGGCACTCTCTACACCCTGTCTGCCCCATCCGGCGCGGGTAAAACCAGCCTGGTCGCGGCGCTGTTGCAACGGGACCCCGCCATTCGGGTGTCGGTGTCCCACACCACAAGGGAGATTCGCAAGGGCGAGCGTGAGGGCGTCAACTATCACTTTGTCGACCACCAGCAATTCCGGCAACTCCTCGAACAGAGCGGCTTCCTGGAACATGCCGAGGTATTCGGCAACTGGTACGGCACATCCCAGCAGTGGGTGGAGCAGACCCTGGCCGGCGGCTCCGATGTGATCCTGGAAATCGACTGGCAGGGGGCACAACAGGTGCGCCGCTTAGTCGAGAACACGGTGGCGATTTTTATCCTGCCGCCGTCGCCACACACCCTGGAAAGCCGCCTCACATCCCGCGGACAAGACGACGACAGTATCATCGCCGCACGCATGGCCCAGGCCCAGAGCGAAATGTCCCACTACGCCGAGGCGGACTACCTGGTCATCAATGACGACTTCGATACCGCCCTGGAAGATCTCGCGGCCATCTTTCGCGCAAGGCGCCACAGGCTGCAGCACCAGGCCGCGCTCAACCGGGAGCTGATCTCGGACTTGTTGGCCTGAACGAATTTCACCCGCGTAATTGGCCGCCGGGCTTGCTAAACGACGATAAAATTTGCTAAAATTTCCGGTTTGCTGGCTCATCTGCAGCCCGCCACGCTAATTTTCATCATTTCCCGGGTAAAAAAACTATGGCACGTATTACAGTTGAGGATTGTCTGGAGCACGTCGACAACCGATTTAACCTGGTCATGGTCGCCGCCAAGCGCGCGCGACAGATCGCCGTCTACGGCAAGGAGCCGATGGTTGAGGTAGAATCCGATAAACCTACCGTTGTCGCGCTTCGCGAAATTGCAGAGGGCCTGGTCACGCAACAGCTGCTGGAAGAGGCAGAGCTGGTACTGGAAGAGCCCGAGCTGATACTGGAAGAACCCAGCCCCGTGCCCGCCGCGGAAGAGACCCCCGTGATTATCAGGCCAGAGCCCAAGGAAGAGTAGCAACGGCTCTTAGCAACTACATCAGCTAAAAGGGGGCCGGCAATGCAAAATATCGAATCCCTCGCCGAGTCCCTGAGCGGATACCTGCCCGCCAACCAGATCCACCTGGTTCGGCGAGCCTATTTCTACGCCGAGCAAGCCCACGACGGCCAGCTGCGCCGAAGTGGTGAGCCCTATGTCACCCACCCGCTTGCTGTTGCCTTTATCCTCGCCGAGATGCGCATGGATCACCAGAGCCTGATGGCGGCACTGTTACACGATGTCATCGAGGACACCGGCATCGGCAAACCGGCACTGGCAGAGCAGTTCACACCTATCGTCGCGGATTTGGTCGACGGTGTCAGCAAGCTGACCCAGATCGAATTCATGTCCAGGGCAGAGGCCCAGGCAGAAAACTTCCAGAAAATGGCCCTCGCCATGGCGCGGGATATTCGGGTCATTCTGGTGAAGCTGGCAGACCGCCTGCACAATATGCGCACCCTGGGTGTATTGCGCCCGGAAAAACGCCGACGTATCGCACGGGAAACTCTGGATATATACGCTCCCATCGCCAACCGGCTGGGAATGAACAGCGTGCGCCTGGAGTTTGAAGAGCTGGGCTTTGCCGCACTGTACCCCATGCGCTCCCGTCGAATACAAGCCGCCGTTCGCGCCGCCCGTGGCAATCGCAAGGAGTTGGTCGATAAGATAGGTGAATCCATCAGGGAGCGCCTTGCGGACGAGGGTCACCAGGCCAGGGTCATCGGCCGGGAAAAACACCTCTACGGCATCTATCAAAAGATGCGACAAAAACGCAAGTCGTTTTCCGAGATCATGGATGTTTTCGCGGTCCGCATTATGGTCAGCTCGGTGGATAGTTGTTACCAGGTTCTGGGCGTGATTCACAGCATGTACAAACCCGTGGCGGGCCAGTTCAAGGACTATATCGCGATACCAAAATCCAATGGCTACCAATCCCTGCACACCATCGTCATCGGCATGCACGGCGCCAACATCGAGGTACAGATCCGCACCCACGAGATGGAGGAGATGGCCAACAACGGTATCGCCGCACACTGGCTGTACAAGAGCAATGATGGAGAGTCGGTGCAGGGCTCACACCTGCGCGCCCGGCAATGGGTTCAAGGTCTGCTCGACATGCAGGAACGAGCCGGCAATTCGCTGGAATTTATCGAGCACGTCAAGGTCGACCTGTTTCCGGACGAGGTTTACGTGTTTACGCCTCAAGGGGAAATCCTCACCCTGCAAAGCGGCGCTACGGCGGTGGATTTCGCCTATGCCGTACATACCGACCTGGGTCACCACTGCTCGGCATGCCGCATCAATCGACAGTTTGCACCCCTGTCCGAGCCCTTGCAGAGCGGACAGTCTGTGGAGATCATCTCCTCGGCCTCGGCCAAGCCCAGCCCCGCCTGGCTCAATTTCGTGGTCACCGGAAAGGCGCGCTCGCATATTCGGCACTACCTCAAACACCAACGCCAGACAGAATCCGTGGATCTGGGCCGGGAGTTGCTGGACAAGGCCTTGCACAGCCTCGATTCGAGCCTTGACCGGCTCAAGAAGCGCCAGGTCAACCGCTTCCTGAAGCACACCGGACACGATAGTCTCGACGAGGTACTGGAGGAGATCGGGCTCGGCAACCGGGTCGCTTTCCTCACCGCCCGCGGATTGCTCGAAGACAGCATTGAAACCGAAAACCCTTCACAGGCCCGGCAGCCGCCCCTGGTCATCGCCGGCACCGAGGGCATGATGGTCAATTTCGCCAAGTGCTGCCACCCCATCCCCGGCGATCATATAAGCGGCCACATCAGTGCCGGCCGGGGGCTGGTGGTTCACCGCGACACCTGTAACAATATTGCCGAGGTTCGCGAAAACCGGCAAAAATGTATCGACCTGCTGTGGGCGGATGAAGTCGAAGGCGAATTCCCGGTGGAAATCCGTGTGGTTCTCGAAAACAAACGTGGCATCTTTGCCAACATCGCCAACCAGATTCACGCCATGGAAGCCAATATCGAACACATCGCCAGCGCCGAGGAAGACCCCAGCTTCAGCTCGGTAAAACTGGTGTTATCGGTAATGGGCCGGGTTCACCTGGCCCGGGTCATGCGCCGCATCCGCGGGATTACCGGCGTCAACAAAGTTCTCAGGCCGCGCTAACAGAGAGGTTCCAAGGTGAGCGACAGACAAGCCATACAAACCAATTCCGCACCCCGCGCCATCGGCACATACTCCCAGGCGATAAAAGTCGCCGATACTGTCTGGCTATCGGGGCAGATTCCCCTGGATCCCGCGTCCATGGAGCTTGTGGGTGACGACATAGGCAGCCAGACTCGCCGCGTGTTCGACAACCTCGCCGCGGTTGCCCAGGCAGCGGGGGGCGGCCTGGAGCAGATGGTAAAGCTCAATATCTCCCTCACCGATCTTGGCCACTTCGCCCAGGTCAACGAGGTCATGGCGGAGTATTTCAGCCAGCCCTACCCCGCACGGGCCTGCGTGGGCGTTGCCTCCCTGCCGCGGGACGCAATGGTGGAAATCGAAGCCATCATGGTGCTCGACTGAAGCTAACGCCCAAACACCGGGTCCCCGGTCGCTTACCTACCCGGTCCGTCAGGTACACAGCGCTTGAATCAGCAAGCACAGGCCACTCTCGACGCACTGCCCCTGGATCGACTGGTGGGCGTGGGTCCAAAGCTGGCCGCTAAACTTGAAGGCCTCGGCCTGAACAGCGTACAGGATCTGTTATTTCATCTGCCGCTGCGCTACCAGGACCGCACGCGAATTACACCTATCGGCGGCTTGCAAGCGGGGAGAGACGCGGTAATCGAAGGCGAAATTCGCGCCAGCGATGTGGTTTTCGGTCGACGCCGCAGCCTGGTATGCCGCTTGCAGGACAGTAGCGGCCTCATCACCTTGCGATTCTTCCACTTCAATGCGCAACAAAAGGCCCAGCTCGCGCCGGGCACACGCTTGCGCTGTTACGGCGAGGCCCGGCGCGGCGCCTCCGGCCTGGAACTCTATCACCCGGAGTACCAGCGGCTCACCGAACAAGCCCCGCCACTGCATGCGACACTGACCCCCGTCTACCCCAGCACCGAGGGTTTCCACCAGGCCAGTTGGCGAAAACTCATTCGACAGGCGCTGGAGCTCATGCAATCCCACCCCCCCCGGGAGTTGTTACCCGCGGACAGCCAGGCCGGGAAAATCAACCTGGAACGCGCACTGCGCTACCTCCATTCACCACCCCGGGATGCCGACCAGGCACAACTCGTGGAGGGACGCCATCCGGCACAACAACGCCTGGCATTGGAAGAGATGATCGCCCACCATCTGGGCCTGCTCAAACTTCGCCAACAGACCCGCCGCTTGCCCGCACCGAAGATGACCGGCGATAAAAACCCGGGTAAACGCCTGGCCGCCAGTTTGTCCTTTGAGCTGACCGCGGCCCAACAACGGGTTATCCGCGAGATCAGCGCTGACCTGGACAGTGACTCGCCCATGTTGCGCCTGTTGCAGGGTGATGTCGGCTCCGGTAAAACCGTGGTCGCAGCGATCGCCGCACTACAGGCAATCGATGCCGGCTACCAGGTCGCCCTGATGGCCCCCACCGAAATACTGGCGGAACAGCATCTGGCAAACTTCAAACAGTGGTTTCAGCCCCTGGGTATCGAAACCGCCTGGCTGGTCGGGCGACTCAAGGGAAAGGCGCGGCAGGCCCAATTGGACGCTATCGCCGGCGGTGTGGCGGGGATCATCATCGGCACCCACGCACTGTTTCAGGGCGATGTCAGCTTTGCCAGGCTCGGACTCAATATCATCGATGAACAGCACCGTTTCGGCGTCCACCAGCGCCTGCAACTCAGGCAGAAAGGCGAATCGGGCACCGCACCCCACCAACTGGTGATGACGGCGACACCTATCCCGCGCACCCTCGCCATGACCGCCTATGCCGACCTGGATTGCTCGGTCATAGACGAGCTGCCGCCAGGGCGGTCGCCGGTCAGGACGGTCGCCGTGGATAACAGCCGGCGTGCGGATGTCTTGCAACGGGTTCACTCGGCCTGCCACGACGGCAACCAGGCCTACTGGGTCTGTACCCTGATCGAGGAGTCCGATGTTCTGCAAGCCCAGGCGGCCGAGGCCACTGCCACGGCCCTGGAGGAAGCCCTGCCCGATATCGCCATCGGCCTGGTTCACGGGCGCCAGAAAGCGCTGGACAAGGCAGCGGTGATGGCGCGGTTTAAAAGCGGCGAACTCGATTTGCTGGTCGCCACCACTGTCATCGAAGTGGGCGTCGATGTACCCAATGCCAGCTTGATGATTATTGAAAATCCCGAGCGCCTGGGTCTCGCCCAATTGCACCAGCTCCGGGGGCGGGTCGGCCGCGGCTGCAAACAAAGCCACTGCGTTTTACTCTATCAGGGCCCCCTGTCAAAAACCGGCAAGGCCCGCATACAGGCCATGCGCGAAAGCAACGACGGCTTCTATATAGCCCAGAGGGATTTGGAGCTGCGCGGCCCGGGCGAAGTGCTGGGCACCCGCCAGACCGGGATGATGGAATTTCGCATCGCCGATTTACTGAGAGACCAGCACCTGATCGAAGACGTTCGTCGCCTGGCGCAAGTGATAGTGGAGAAGTACCCGGAGCGGATCGAGCCGCTAATCCTGCGCTGGATTCCCCACGGGGATATCTATGCCGATATCTAGCAAGCTATAGCTGTTTCGCCATACACCAGGACTCCAGGCGACCGATATGCACATGGGCCCGCACCTGGTAGCCCTGCCGGCGATAGTAATCGACATTGTCGGGGTTCTGGGTATCCAGGCAAACCGAGCTGTAGCCATGCCTTCGGGCACACTCGTCCACGGCCCGCAATAGTGCGCGACCATAGCCACTCCCCTGTGAATCCGGCGTCACCGCCAATAGCGAGAGGTAGAGATGTCGTTGCCCGGGCCAGTGCCGCGGCAATTCGGCGCCGACCTTGACGAATCGAAACATCGCGGCGAAACCGCAACCGCGCACGACGTCGGCCAGCAGAGGCAACACACCACCCATGGATTTTAGCGACTGCGAATCTTTCAAATAGGCCAGGCCCAGTAGTCGACCGTCGTCGAACACGCCGAGGCTATGGCCAGAGCCCGGGGCTTGCAGGCCGTTAAGAATTTCCGCCATGGCGAACTGCTGCTGTCGAAGGGCAGGCTCTCGTCGCCTGCACCAGTATAAAAACAGCGGATCCCGCGAGAATGCCCTGGCGATAAGTGCGCTTCCCTGCTGGTGATCAGCGCTTTCGAAAAGTCTCGCCTGCAGCGCCATCAAGCTTACTCGCCACCACGCCCGCTAATACCCTGCCCACCAAGGCTGTCAGCGACGCCGGCCAGGGTAGCCGCCACTGCAGCCTGGTATTGATCAAGCAGGCCTTGCACCGCGTCGAGCTGATAACTGTCCACCATTTCCTGTAACAGCCGGTCTGGAAAAAAACGTCCGCAATAGAGATACCAGGTCTGCATGGCCTCCTGCAGTACCGCGATACGCTCCGCCTCGACCTCTTCCCAGCGGACAGTTCCCCCGGGCCTGTCCGCAAGAGAATAAAGCAGCTGGTCTACGGTGTTATGTAGCTGGCCCGCCATTGTGGACGACCGTGCAGCCAGGTCTATCTGCCGCGCCAGGTTGCGGCGCTCCGCTTTGGCCGGCTGCAGCGCCAGTTGTTGCTCGTATGCCTGCAGTTGCGGACCGTAGTCCTGCAGTGCCTGGCCATGGCAGGATTGCACCAGCGGAACGATTTCCTCACGGGACAGTGCGGCGATGACCTGCTGGTATAAATCGGGGTCGTAATGTTCCAGTAAATAAGCTTCTACCGCGGCTTGCAAGCGCGGTGCTGCCAGCTCCTCCATGATTACACTGCGATGACCGGAGAAGCTTTTCCCCTGGCCACTGTAGCGCTCCAGCTCCCGCGCCAGCAAGGGCTCGACCGGGGTGAAATAGCGCTGTAGCCCCAGGCTATAGAGTGCCTGTTGCACTTGCCGGGAGGCATCGAGCGCGTGTGCGGGAGATGACAGCATAAAGACTGCCGACAAAACCAGGCAGCTGATCATCCGCAGCCGGTTACTGTGTTGGCGGATAGAGTTCATTCTCTCCTTCGCTACGCGCGATGACCACAGCGCAACAGGAATCACTAAACACATTGACCGAGGTGCGCAACATATCCAGAATGCGGTCGGTCACCATGAGCAATCCTATACCCTCCAGGGGCACCCCGACAGCGGCGAGAATAATGGATATGGCAACCAGGCTGGCTGCCGGGATTCCCGCCACGCCGATAGAGGTGAGCAGCGCGATCATCACGATCATAAATTGCTGGGCGAAGCTCAAGTCCACACCATAGGCCTGGGCGAGAAAAATTGCCGCAACACACTCGTATAGTGCGGTACCGTCCATGTTGATAGTGGCGCCCAGTGGGAGTACAAAACTGCTGGTGCGCTGGGAGACGCCGGCGCCTTTTTCCACACATTCGATGGTCAGGGGCAAGGTGGCAGAACTCGATGCTGTCGAAAATGCCGTCAACAGGGCCGGCCCCATGACCTGGAAATGGCGCACCGGGTTGACCCTGCCCAACAGCGACAGGGCAATGGGCAAGGCGACAAAAGCGTGCAGCGCCAGCGCCAGCAACACGGTAAGAAAAAACCACAGCAGGGGCAGCATGACATCGAAGCCCGTCACCGCCATGGTTTTGGCGACCAGGCCGAACACCCCAAGCGGTGCAAAGCGCATGACGAGCATGGTCATGTCCATCATCACCAGGAAGACACCCTGCCAGAAATTGGCCAGGGTCGAGCGATAGGGCTCATCGATACGCTGGATCATGGCGCCGAACAACAGGCTGAAGAATATCAGCCCGAGCATCTGACCTTCCGCGGCGGCGGCGACGACGTTGGGCGGGATCATGCGGATAAAGACATCGACGATATCGCTGCCGCCGCGCCCCTCGATACGTTCGGCAATTGCCGCTGAATCCTCGCTGACATCCAGGTGGATACGCTCCAACAGCGGTGCGCCATCGATAAGCCCCGGATTAATCAAATTGACCACGGCAAGGCCCAGCACGATGGCCACCGCGCTGGAGCTCATGTAGAACAACAGGGTCTTGCCGCCCATGCGGCCGAGGTTGGAGCCGCCGAGGTTCGCCGCACCGCTGATTATCGACGCCGCGATCAGGGGCACGATAATCATCTTCAGGGCATTGAGAAACAAGGTGCCGAGAAAGCTGTAAATATCGTAGAGCAGGACGTCGAACAGGGCGCCATCCTGACCGCTCCACACCCCCATCGCGGCACCCAGGCCAATGGCGATGAGGATCTGCCAGTGAAGTGCGAGCTTGGTCATATCAGCGTCCTGGAGTCGGCGGCATTAGAGTAGAGATCAAGCGAGTATCGGCGGCAGTTCTTTCTGCAGGCGCATTTTCTCCACGATGCCCTCCCCGGTCAGGGCAAACCCCAGCAGGGCGCCGCCGGCGTCGCGGAACTCCGCCACCACATTATTGCCGTCCTCCTGTATTTGCCACTCGCCCCGGGCATCCGGCGCCGGCGGACTGACCACCACCGGACAGGCCGGTGTCTTGATGGTAACAGGCATCGCCGGGTAGGTAACGGGGGTGGGCTCGCCGGCCAGGGTTTTACCCAGCGCCCGCGCCGAGGCCATCAAGGGCGCGACAAACACCAGCACATTGCCCTCCACCTCGGCACAATCACCCATCGCGTAGACCGAGGGCGCACTGGTCTGGAGTAGCCGGTCGGTGATGATACCGCGATTGCAGTTAATGCCGGCCGCTTTGGCAAGGGCGGTACGGGACCGAACCCCCACCGCGGATACCACCAGATCGGCCTCGAGGACCTCGCCGGTGCTGAGGCTGACCAGCACACCGGAGCCCTCGCTATTTTTGTTGACGGCGGTGACCAGCGGGCCGAAGTGAAAGCGCGCACCGAGATCTTCCAACGCCCGCTGCACCGCCCTCCCCGCCGGCTCCGGCAACAAGGTCGGCAGACAATGGCCCATGGGATCCACGGTCTCGACCTCGAAGCCGCCGTTGAGCAGGTCATTGGTGAATTCACAACCAATGAGCCCGGCGCCGATAAGCACGACCTTTTTCACCTCGTTCTGCACTACCGCCTTGCGAAAATCATCGTAGTCCAGCAAGTCGTTAATCGAATAGATATACTCCCGGGCATCCCCCTCGATGGGCGGAGTGATAGTGTCTGCGCCAAGAGCGAGCACTAACTTACTGTAGTGAATGGAGGTCTCGGCATCCCCCAGCAGAATCATCTGCCGTGAGGTATCAATACGCACCACCTGGGTCATGGTCCAGACACTGGCCTTGAATTGCCTGCCCAGGGAGCCGGCATCGAGTTGGGCCAGGTCATCCGCGGAATTCTGCTTGGTAAACCCGGTAGACAACATGGGCTTGGAATAGGAGCGCCCGTCATCCGACGTCACAATAATCAGCGGCGTATCCTTGTCGTGCTTGCGGAATTCCTTGGCCAGGCCGTAACCGGCCAGTCCACTGCCGATAATCACTACCGGCGCCCTGGCGAGATCGGCTTCGAGCTGCTGTTCGTGGTGCGGTACTTTTTCGGGAGTTTGTTCAGCCAGAAGGGTAAAGTCCTCCTTGCCGACCCCGCAATCCGGACAAAGCCAGTCCCCGGGGACATCTTCCCAACGTGTTCCCGGTGCGACTCCATTGTCGGGATCTCCCCTGGCCTCATCATAAATAAAGCCACAAACCATACATTCCCACTTTGCCATATGCTGCTTCCCCAGTCTGGCCTGCCACGCGGCCATGTTCGAAATCCGCCGCTGCCGGCAGCTATCCGTACGATTACGCTCCCGGCGGCAGCTTGCAAGTTTATGTGATTTCCCGCATTCTGCCGCCCGCTACCCACAGAGGCACCAGGATGGGATCATCCAGCTGCCAGAGTGATAGACCGCGTATTTTACGATCAATGTCCTCGCAAGTACCAGCCCCGGTTAGCGAGATGGCGCGTCCACCGATAAATTCAATTCCGCACCCCGGCGACGGTCAGGCCATGGATATCCGTTTTATCTCCCACATCGATCACTGCCCCGCCGACGATTGGGACGCGATTGCCGGCGCGGACTACCCCTTCACCCGGCACTGCTACCTGGCAGCGCTGGAGCGCAGCGGCAGCGTCGGCGGGGATAGCGGCTGGCTGGCACACCACGCGCTGCTCTACGAGGACAACACCGTCGTCGGTGTCATGCCGCTCTATATCAAGCAGAACTCCTATGGCGAATACGTATTCGATTGGAGCTGGGCCAATGCCTACCACCAGAACGGCCTGGAGTACTATCCCAAGCTGGTGACGGCAATTCCCTTCACCCCTGCCACCGGGCCCAGATTGATGTTGACCGCCGGGGCGCCGGCCAACTGCCAGGCCGAGGTAAGGCGTGCAGTGGAGCAGGAGATGGTACGGCTGGGCGCCAGTGGCTGGCACCTGTTATTCCCCGCAGAGGAAGAGGCACAACAGTGGCAGCGTGCGGGACTGATGCAGCGCCGGGGTGTCCAGTACCACTGGTTCAACGAGGACTATCGCGACTTCGACGACTTTCTCGCCGGATTCAGCTCCCGTAAGCGCAAGAACCTGCGCAAGGAGAGAAGGCGGGTTGCCGACCAGGGAATCAGCTTGCACTGCTTCCAGGGCGAGCAACTCACCGGGGAGCACTGGCAGCATTTCTTTGCTTTCTACCAGATGACCTATGCCAGGCTCAGCGGACACGGCGGCTACCTGAGGCGTGCTTTTTTTGAACAGATCGGTAATACCATGGGCGACGCGGTAGTCATGGTGTTAGCCAAACAGGAGGGTCGATGGATCGCCGGCGCGCTCAATTTCCTCGGCCACGACACTCTCTATGGCCGCTACTGGGGCTGTGCCCGTGAGTGCGAATTCCTGCACTTCGAAACCTGCTACTACCAGGGCATCGAGTACTGTATTCGCCACGGCATCAAGCGATTTGACCCCGGGGCACAGGGAGAACATAAAATTCAGCGCGGCTTCACCCCGGTGGCGACCAGCTCCAGCCACCTCATCACCCACCCGGGATTCCGCCAGGCAATCGGCCGGTTCCTGGACGAAGAGGCCTCCCATATGGAGCACTATACGGCCCAGGCCAGCGCCGGTTTGCCCTTCAAAAAGAAAGATCAATAGATGCCTAATTGTGGCGGAGTTCACGGCTGCACCGTGTCCCCGCGCATAAGCCTGCAATTAAGCCGGGACCCCGCGGGCCATAAGGGCCTATGCTTGTTAATGTGTCCAACCCAGACTGCTACGCAGGTGCTCCTGGTATGTCCGTATTAACGCTTGAACAACTCTCCAGGCTCAACCCCTTCAACGAAATGTCCGAGAATCTGTGCAAACAGATGCTGGCCAAGGCCGAGGTTATCTTCTATGAGCCCGGCGGGGCCATACTGCGCAAAAACCAGCAGAGCGATTACCATCACTACCTGATCAAGGGCGGCCTGGAAGTGCGCTCGTCATTCTTCGAGCGTTTCAACTTCGAATACAACGATCCACGCGCCATCTATCCACTGGAAAATATGGCGGGCCGCGGAGCGCAAGTCACCGCCCAGAGCAAGTGCCGTGTCGTCCGCTTCGCCCTCGCCGATATCGACCGGGTCACCAGCGCCGAGCCCCTGCCGGACTATAAACTCGACACCAACACCAAGGATCAGCTGGACAACGCCTACGTGGTAGAGGACGACTCGCTCAACGCCGACTGGATGTCCGGCTTTCTGCACTCCCCGCTGGTTAATCACGTCTCCGCCAGGGATATCCAGCTCCTGCTTACCCACATCGAGGATATCGAGTACACAGCCGGGGCGACTGTGGTGACGGCGGGAAGCTTTGGCGAATACTTTTATGTGGTCAAAAGTGGCCTGGCGGTGGTAAAAACCGACCCCAGGGGGCCCTACGCGGGCAAGGAATTCAGCCTGATGCCAGGCAGCTATTTTGGCGAGGAAGCCCTGGTGGCCAACACCACCCGTAACGCCGAGGTCTATATGGAGACCGCCGGGGTACTGGGCCAGATAAACCAACAGACGTTTAA
>JAUXCW010000186.1 GCA_030618705.1 Gammaproteobacteria bacterium
CCAGGACAACTCGAGCACCCGATTGTAGGTACCGTCGGCGACCATGGTGTCGATAGCTCGATTGAAAGACGAGATGATCGCGCTGGCATTGGCCAGGGTTTTATTCAATACAAAATGCAACTCCAGCACAGCGAGTATGCGCTGGGGTCGAAACCGCGCCATCTGTTCATGGGTCATATCCCGCAACAGGTAACGCAGCGACAGGTCATCCACCAACACGACGTCGACGTCTCCAGCCAGCAGATGCTGCAGGGCGAGCTTTTCATTCTTGTATTCGACCACGCCGGCTTTTTTTGCCCCGTCGAGTTCCTCGCCGTAGGTGTATCCGGCGACCAGGCCGACCGCTTTGCCGGCGAGGTCGGCGATTGAAACCACCCCCGGATCGCTGCCCTCCAGGGTTACCGGCAGTATGCGATTTTCCAGTATCGGCTTGGAGTACTTCAGGCTTCGTGCCCGCCCGGGGGAATACCAGGCCGCAACCAGGCCATCGTAGCGACCATCTTGCACACCGGCCAGTGCCACATCCCAGGGTTCAATCGCTATCGTGAAGTCGACACCGACCTGAGCCAGGGCCAGCTCGACCAGGTCTTCGGCAATATGGCGCTCCGAGGTTTTACCGGTAAACGGTGGCCACTCGCTGGTTGCGAGCCGCAGCTCATCCGCCGCGAGGGCAAGCCACGGCTGCAACAGGGCGCAGAGCAGGAAAACACGGCATCTCATAGTCGACCTCGCGAAAACGATAGTGGCTTACCCGCAATTATTATGGCCGGCGGTGTAATGAGTACCTTGTACAGCAAAAGGCGGCAAATCTCCACGCCACCCCGGTCAATTAGCCCGGGGCCGACAGGGAGCGGGCGCGATGATACACTTGCACCCCTCAAGATGACTCCCTTGTGTTAAAAAAGGCACGGATAACAGACTATGTCGAATAGCGAATTGAGTTCGAGCAAATACCTCTCCCTTGGCACCTGGCGCAAAAACGGCGCGGTGGTCGACACTCCCGTGTGGTTTGCTGCCGGGGAAGACCACCTGTACGTATTCAGCGCCGGCGATGCCGGCAAGGTCAAGCGACTGCGCAATAGCTCCCGTGCCCGGGTCGCACCCTGTGGCGCCACCGGCAAGCTGACGGGCGAATGGACGGACGCCACCGCGGAGATCGTCGAGGACGACGCCGAGATCAAAAGCGCGCACCGGGCCTTGCTGCGCCGCTACGGCTGGCAGATGCGCATGCTCGACATGGGTTCCCGGCTCGGTGGCAAAATTTCGAAACGCGCCTTTATTCGCATTACACTCACACCCTGATACCGTGGTCCGCAGCCACCCGGAGGAGCCGCTATGGATTGCCTGTTTTGCAAAATTACTGCCGGGGAAATCCCCGCCGACATCGTCTACCAGGATGACGAACTGCTGGCCTTCCGCGATCTATCGCCCCAGGCCCCCAGCCATATCCTGATCATCCCGCGCAAGCATATCGCTACCCTGAACGATGCGGGTGACGAGGACACTGCATTGCTGGGCAGGCTAATGCGTACCGCCAGTATGTTGGCGGCGGAAGCCGGCTGCGCCGAGGAGGGTTATAGGGTGGTGATGAATTGCAATGCCGGCGCCGGGCAGACCGTATTCCATATCCATCTCCATATGCTGTGTGGGCGTCCGCTGCATTGGCCCCCGGGTTGAGCGAATACAGGCGCAGACAAAGATGGCCACGATTTCAGCGATAACATCAGGGGGAATTGGGGCTTCCAGAGCAGGACTGTGCGAGGCATGGACGCCGAGCCCAAGACTCCATGGCGGGATTTCGTTCCGGACGAATCCCAAGCTCGTACTTCCATGTACGAGACGGATTCACGGCGTGTCCTGATCTGGGAGCCCCGATTTCCACCCCCGCGTTCTATAGCCCCGCGCGATCCAATACTTTTCAGGGTTGCTTTTTTGAAGACCACCCGCAATTAGTCGCCACTTAATATTGTACCGATTGTATGGAATAACATCGTGAACCAGAACAAGCCACCTTCCGACCAACTGTTCGCCAGGCCGCTTGAGCAAGTGGAGCGATTCAGTTTCGATGAACATGTGGCCGGGGTGTTCGCCGATATGATTGCCCGCTCCGTGCCCGGTTACGACCTGACCCTGACGATGATCGGGGTGATCGCCGCGCATTTTGTGCAAGAGCACCGCCGCTGCTACGACCTCGGCTGCTCCCTGGGCGCGGCGACCCTGGCGATGCGTCATCGCATTCCAGACAGTTGCCATATCGTCGCGGTGGATAACTCCGAGGCGATGAGCCGACGCTGCCGGGAAAATATCCGGCAAGACAAGGCCGCCGCGAGGGTTGACGTACTGTGCGCGGATATCATGGACATCGGCATAGATCAGGCCACCATGGTGACGTTTAACTTCACTCTGCAATTTATTCCCGCGGGGCAGCGCTTATCGGTGCTCGAAACCATTTACCGCGGGCTCGAGCCCGGCGGCGTCTTGATCCTGTCGGAGAAAATTGCCCTGCCCGGGGATAGCGAACAGGAATTGTTCGAGACACTACACCACGATTTCAAACGCACCATGGGCTATAGCGATCTCGAGATCGCCCAGAAGCGCGCGGCACTCGACCAGGTACTGGTGCCGGACACCACAGACACGCACAAGGAACGGCTCCACATGGCCGGATTCAGGGAGGTCTACACCTGGTTCCAGTGTGTTAACTTTGCCTCCTGGCTCGCTATTAAATGATTCTGTTCGATGACTTTTACCGGGAACTGGAGTCAACCCCTTTTAAGGCGGATATAGCGGATTTTCGCGGCGCCATCGAGCGGCGCTATGTGAATCGCATCCATGGCGACCACCCGCTGTGGCAAAGCGCCTACGACCGGCTGCCGGACATCACCGCAGACCGCATTATTCTCGACGCCGATACTGTCAGCGCCAGCTGCGAATGTGGGCCGGACGCGGCCAGCAGCGAACAACTGGAGCAGGCCTTGCGCCAACTCCACCCCTGGCGCAAGGGGCCGTTCCGGCTATTCGACCTCACTATCGATACCGAGTGGCGCTCCGACTGGAAGTGGCGTCGCCTGCAACCCCACCTGAGCCCCCTCGCCGGTCGCTGCGTACTCGATGTGGGCTGCGGCAGCGGCTATCACTGCTGGCGCATGCTCGGCGCGGGTGCGCGACTGGTCATCGGCATCGACCCTTCGCAAAAATTCCTGTTCCAGTTTCACGCCATCAAGAAATACCTCGGCCCCCTCGCGGCCTATTACCTGCCACTACGGTCGGAGGACCTGCCGCCACGACTGGGCCGCTTCGATACAGTGTTCAGCATGGGCGTGCTATACCATCGCCGCTCCCCCTTTCAGCATCTCGAGGAGCTGCGCCACGCACTCAAACCCGGTGGCGAACTGGTGCTGGAGACCCTGGTAATAGAAGGCTCCAGGCATCAGGTACTGGTACCAGGCGAGCGCTACGCGCAGATGCGCAACGTCTGGTTTATCCCCAGTTGCGACGAATTGGAACACTGGTTGCTGCGAGCCGGATTCGAGCAGGTACGCCTGGTCGAGGTCAACCGAACCAGCCTGCAGGAACAGCGCAGCACGGACTGGATGCGCTTCCACTCGCTGGAAAATTTCCTCGACCCCGCGGACGACAAGCTCACCATCGAGGGCTATCCGGCACCGCGACGCGCCAGCTTCATCGCCCGAAAGAGACTATAGTATAAAAAAATAAGGAGATAGGGCTTGAACAAGCTCTGCCTGTACAGCCTGCTCGTACTGGGTGCGCCCGCGTATTGCGCCGATATCGACACCCTGCCACGGTGGGAGGCGGGCGTCGGCGCCGCCACCTTGAACCTGCCCCAGTACGTGGGCTCGGACCAGCGCACCCGGGGCACACTGCCGGTTCCATACTTCGTCTTCCGCGGGGAGTCCATCCGCATAAGCCGCGAGTCCATGAGCGGCCGCCTGTTCAAGCGCGCCGACCTGGTCATGGACCTGAGCGCCGAGTTTAGCCTGCCGGTGGAAAGCGTCGAGAACCACGCCCGCGACGGGATGCCGGATATCGACTTCGTGGTGGAGGTCGGGCCGGCGCTGCGCTATATCTTCCTGCGTAATACCCCCGAACACCGCACCATGAGCATCGAGCTGCCGCTGCGCGCCGTGTTCCAGTCAAACCTGCGCTACATCGACCACGAGGGCTGGCGCGTCAACCCCAGGCTGCGCTACCGGGAGCACTTCGGCGCCTGGCATCTCTCCCTGTGGGGCGGCGCCTACTGGAATGATCGGCGCTACAACCAGCTGTATTACGCCGTCGAACCGGAGTATGCCACAGCCCTGCGCCCGGCCTACGAGACCAGTGACGGCTATGGCGGCTGGGCCGTATCCAGCAGTTTATCCTGGCGCCACGAGGACTGGTGGGTGGGGGGCTTTATCCGCTGGTACGATATCAGCCGCGCAAACTTCAGAGATAGCCCGCTGGCCATCGAGCAGTCCAACCTCGGCTTCGGCCTGGCCGCCGCCTGGATATTCAAATCCTCGACCGAGCGGGTGCCGCGCTGGGACTAAGGGCTGTAAACAATTACGTTTTTCGCTCGCAATGGCGCCACAGGAACTATACTTGCATCATCCAAGCGGTGGGGCCAGGGACGCCCCCAATGGCACTCAATCTGACTATGGCACCTTCTACCAGGCCCCGGCAAAGGGCAATCTTTCGGTTTCTACCCCCTCTAGCGCTGGTAATGATCGTGCTCACGGCGATGCCCGGCGCGGCATTTGCGCTGCAGAGCCTGTCCATCGAACACGACGGAAACATCAGCTCCGACTACCTGGACTACCGGATCGAGCCAGCTGACGACACCTTCACACTCCCCGACCGAGCCCAATGGAGCCGCACAGACTGGCAAGCGGTCGAGCGTACGCCTCTCAACCTGGGTTATATCGACCGGCCGGTGTGGTTTCGACTCAGCCTGCACAACGCCACGGATCGCCTGCAGGAGCGATACCTGGAGATAGCCTATCCGGCTCTGGACGATGTGCGCATCTATGTCTTCGAGCGGGGCGAGTTGGTCAATAGCAGCGAATTCGGCGATGAGTTTCCGTTCCACAACCGACCCATCGACCACCCCACCTATCTCAAGCAATTACAGGTCGAGAGCGGCGCAACCCTCGATATTCTGGTGCGAGTCAAAACCTCCAGTTCGGTGCAGTTTCCCGTTGCCCTGTGGCGGGCAGACACCTTGCTCGGCGACACCGCCATCGATTTGCTGCTCAACGGCCTTTACTACGGCACCCTGCTGGTCATGCTGATTTACAACCTGATTTCCTTTATCAACGACAGGGAGAGCAAGTACCTGTACTACGCCCTGTATATCAGCAGTATCGGCTTGTTCTTTGCCTGCATGAACGGTTATGGCTTCCAGTACTTGTGGCCCGATGCGCCGGGTCTGACCAAGCGACTGATCGTCCTGTCGCTGGGGTTCACCATGCTGTTTCTGGGCCTGTTCACCCGCAGTTTCCTGGCGCTGCCCGGCAATCGACCGGGTCTCGACAAGCTGGCCATCTTTATCGGTGTCGTCGGCGCCGGATTCGCCGTTGCCGGCCTGTTTCTGTCTTATAGCCTGGTGATAAAGCCGCTCATCATGCTGGTGGTTTTCTCCGCGGCGATCGCCTTGCTGAGTGGCTTTATCCGCTGGTATGACGGTCTACCCGCCGCCATGTTGTTCTGCTGCGCGTGGATAATCCTCGGCGCCGGCGCCATCGCCATGGCCGCCAACAAGCTGGCCTGGATTCCACGCACCCAGCTCACGGAATACACCGCGCAACTGGGATCGATGCTGGAATTTATCCTGTTATCACTGGCCCTGATTCAGCAGTTGAATGTCGAACGCAAGGCCAAGTACGCGGCCCAGCAAAGCGCGCTGGATTTTGAGCGCCTGGCAAACCAATCGCGCAAGCAAGCGCTCCTGGTGCAACAGGAGGCGGCGAGAGAGCTGGAGCTGCGGGTCAGGAAACGCACCCTGGAATTACAGATCGCCAACGAGAAACTCAGCACCCTGAGCATCACCGACCCCTTGACCGGACTGAAAAACCGCCGTTTTTTCAACCAGCGGCTGGTGGCGGAATTCGCCCGCAGCAAACGCGACCGCACGCCCATTTCGGTGATCATTATCGATATCGATCACTTCAAGCCGGTCAATGATACCCACGGCCACCTGCTCGGGGACGAGGTGCTCAAGATGGTGGCCCAGCAGATAGAGATCGAGGCCCGGCGCGAGAGCGATATCATCACACGCCATGGCGGCGAAGAATTTTCCGCCGTACTGATAAAAAATTCACCGGCCCAGGCGCTGAATATGGCCGAGCGAATCCGCTCCCGTGTCGCCGCCGCAATTTACGAGACTGAGAGTGTATCCCTGCGCTGTACGGTGAGTATCGGTGTCGCCACCATGACTCCTGACAAGCATGCCTCTCCGGAGGAGCTCATCCAACAAGCCGATGCTGCCCTGTACCTGTCCAAGTCAGAGGGGCGCAACCGGGTGTCGGAATACCGCCAGCACGCCGCCTAAAAGGGGACGCAACCGAATGGCGCTGACTTAAGCCCAAGTCCGAATAGACAAGGCATTTACTACCGCAGTTGGGCAAGGAATCGCGGCTCTCAGCCCAGGACACGCCGTGAATACATCCATGTAGGCTCGGGCGCCGGGTCCAACCGGCGCACGGTCCTGCTCTGGAAGCCCCGGTCCCTCCGTCAATATCGCTAAAGTCAGTGCCATTC
>JAUXCW010000271.1 GCA_030618705.1 Gammaproteobacteria bacterium
CGCAGGATATCCGCCGTCTCATCCATGGACAGGCCCATGGCGTTGGCCAGTGCGCGCCGCGGTTCCACGACCACGTACTGCACGCCCTCATTGAGTGAGGCAAATACATCCTCGCTACCGGGTATGGTGCCCAGGGTATCGGCCACCGCCGCGGCGAGACGGTTGATCTCGCCGATCTCCGGGCCGAAAATTTTCACTGCCACATCGCCACGGCTGCCGGTAAGCATTTCCGATACCCGCATCTCAATCGGCTGGGTAAAGCCGTAGCTGATACCCGCCAGCATGGACAGCTGCCGGCGAATTTTTTCAATCAAGGCATCCTTGTCATCCACACCCCACTCATCCGGCGGCGCCAGCACCAGGAACAGGTCGGTCTCGTTCAAACCCATCGGATCCATGCCCAACTCGTCCGAACCCGTGCGGCCGACGATACGCTCGATTTCCGGCACCGTCTCCAGCATGTGCTTTTCCACCAGCAGGTCGATACGAGTGGACTCTTCCAGGGAGATGGCGGGGTGCTTTTCCAGCTGTACGATCAGGTCGCCCTCATCCATGGTCGGCATAAAGGTCTTGCCGACCTGCCAGAAACCCAGCACAGCTACCAGCGCCAGCACGCCAGCCAGGTAGTAGACCCGGCTCGGCCGCGCCAGTGCCCGCTCCAGCCAGGGCTGGTAGAACTGTGCGATTCGCCGGGGCAGCCAGGGCTCGGTGTGAGTGGCGTTGCCGATGACGAAGGAAGCGATGACCGGGATCACGGTGAGCGAGAGCAGCAGTGAGGCGGACAGTGCGAGAACAATGGTAATGGCCACCGGGCGGAACAGCTTTCCCTCCAGCCCCTGCAGGGACAACAGCGGAAGGAATACGATGATGATAATGACAATGCCGCTCACCATCGGCACCGCCACCTCGGTCACGGCGCGAAAAATTCGATGCAGGCGGGGCAACTGGTGACCACTGGACGTGGCGGACAACTGCGCCATGATATTTTCCACCACCACGACCGCGGCATCCACCAGAATACCGATGGCGATGGCCAGGCCGCCGAGACTCATCAAATTGGCGGACATATCCAATAGACTCATACCGACAAAGGTTGCCATCGCCGCCAGCGGCAGGATGCATGCCACCACCAGGGCCGAGCGCGGCTCGCCCAGGAACAGTATCAGGATGATAAGGACCAGAACGATGGCTTCCAGTAACACCTTGCTGACCATGCCGATAGAGCGACCCACCAGCTCGCTGCGGTCGTAGAACGGGCTGATTTCAATCCCCGGCGGCAGGGAGGCGGCTATATCCTGCAGTTTTTGTTTGACGCCGGCGATCACATCGCTGGAATTGGCGCCACGCAGGCCGATAACCAGCCCCTGCACCGCTTCGCCGGTGCCGTTCTGGCTTACCGAGCCGTATCGCACCAGGGCATCGTTGCGAACCTCGGCGATATCCCCCAGGCGAACACTGTCGCCCTGGCCCAGTGCAATCCGGGTCTCCTCGATGTCCCCCGGACCGATGAAGCGGCCGTCGAGACGAACTAACACAACGTCTGTGCCGACCTCAAAGCGCCCGGCGCCGTCATTCCGATTGTTCTCCCGCAGCGCATCGCGGATCTGCGCCAGACTGACGCCGCTGCTCGCCATTTCAGCGGGTCGGGGAAGAACCTGCCAGGCCTGGACAAAGCCGCCCAGGGCATTGACATCGGCGACACCGGGCACGGTGCGCAGGGCCGGGCGAATCACCCAGTCCAGCAGTTTGCGCCGTTCGGTCAGGGAGTAGCCCTCACCTTCGACAGTAAACATAAACATATCGCCCAGGGGCGTACTCAAGGGCGCCAGGCCACCGCTCACACCCTCCGGCAGCTTGTCCCACACCGACGCCAACCGCTCGGCCACTTGCTGCCTTGCCCAGTAGACATCGGTGCCCTCTTCAAAATCGATGGTGATATCGGTGAGCCCGTACTTGGCGATAGAGCGCAACAAGGCCTGGCGTGGAATCCCCAGCAGCTCGACCTCGATCGGGAAGGTAATGCGCGACTCCACTTCCACCGGCGTCATGCCGGGCACCTTGATGATGACCTTGACCTGGGTGGGAGAGATATCCGGAAAGGCGTCTATGGGCAGCCGCTGCATGCTGTAAAAGCCCACGCCCAGCAATAACAGCGCCAGCAACAATACCAGCAGGCGCTGGCTGAGGGCGAATTGAACCAGCCTAGTGACCATCGTCGGAGCCGCCTCCCAGTCCCATCAACACGCCCTTGAGCACCGAGGCGCCGCTGGTGACCACCTGTTCGCCGGAGGACAAACCCGACAGCGCCGCCCAGCCGCCCCGCGCCGGAACGACATCGACCACTCGCAGCTCAAAGTTATCACCCTCTGCGATAAATACGGCGCTGTCACCGCCGATATTGACCACACTCTCCCGGGGCAGCCACAGGCCCTGACGGTCGAGGAACTGCAATCGAACCAGCAGGGATTGGCCCGGCATAAGGCCCGGCGGGGGTACTACTGTCACCTGGGCCGTCAGCGATACCGATTGAGAGGCTTGCTCGACGCTGACGCCCACCTGCAAAACCTGGCCTATTACATCGCCGCCGTAATACACAGGGTCTGCCGAACGGGTCCGCACGGCCAGCCCGGGCGGTACCTCGATCGCCAGCCACAGCTGGCCGGCGTCGCCGATATGGAAGAGTTTCTCACCGGCCGCAAACGCTTCACCGGGCTGGATGTAGCGCTCGAGCACCACGCCCTCGATGGGCGCCCGCAGGGGCAACAGGCTGCGAATCTTGCGATTGCCCTGCAGCTGCACCAACTCGTCATCGGTAAAGCCGACGGCTGCCAACTGACTGGCCAGCTCACTCACCATGGCGTCACCCTGGCGCCACTCGGCCAGGGTCTGCTGCCAGCGCTTCTTCGCAATCGCGCCGCCTTCGTACAGGGATTGGTCCCGCTGCTTTGATGCCTGCTGCCGCTCCAGCCGGTCGATCGCGCCGAGATACTCGCGCTGCAGGGCAAGCGCCTCGCGACTGTGGATCAGGCCAAGGTCCGCCCCCGCCGCTACAGGAGTACCGGGTAAAACCGATAACTTCTGGATGGTGCCGCTAACCGGCAATGTCAGAACCCGTTGATGCTCATCACTGAGTTTCAGCCTCGCGACCACCGGGTCAGACAACTCACTGGCGCTCTCCCCTACCTGGTAAAAACCAATTTCCAATGCCTGTTGCCGGGCGCTATCCAGCACCAGTTGCGACCCGGCAAACACCATCGACGGGGACAGAAGCAGCAAACCGACCATAGCTCTTCGATACAGACTCATTGTGGCAGCACTCCGACAACCTGGTTATAGCGGGCGACCAGGGCATCCCGACTCAAGCTCAACAGGGTATAGCGTTGCTGTGCCTCGGCCAGTGCCTGCCCCGCCCGTAATACTTCTATCACGGTAATTTCTCCCTGCTCATTGGCTAACTGCTGCATGGCGTAAACCTGCTCCGCGATCTCGAGCAGGGCGCGGCTGTCGACGAGATTGATTTCGTTGATATGGATCTGGTGGCGCACCTCGTGCAGGTCTTCTACCAGTTTGCGCTGCAGGGTCTGTAGCTCCACCTCGGCTTCCAGCAGGCGTTGCCCGCTGCGCGAAACGGCGACCGCATTGCTCTTGCCCCGACCGAGTGGAATGTCGATACCGATTCCCACGCTGTCCATGGGCGGTAGTTGTGAATCAAAATCTTCCCGCTTGAGGTTGAAAGACACCGCCGGGCGCGCCGATCCGCTTTTGCGAGTGGCGTCGCGCTCCGCGCGCAGCACATTCACCTCGGCCATCGCCAGCAACAGCAAGGGATGCTGCTCGCTGATGCCGTCGATGGCCGAGACCTGCTCAACCGGGTTCGCCGGCACGGCGTCGAGCCCGGTTATCAAGCGCCAGCGTCGGGCACTATCGATTTGCACCGCCTCGGCATCGAGCATCCGTGAGCGCCAGTCCAGCACCTGCTGGCGAGCCTGTAACAACTCGGTCCGCGCCACATCCCCGGCCTCGAATCGCATGGCCATCTGCCGGGCATAGCGTTCGGTACTCGCCAGTTGCACGCTCAGCAAATCAACACGACTGCTCGCGTCACGCCACTGCCAGATCGAGCTGCGTACCTCTGCCGCAGTGGCGAGCCGCCGTGCCTGGCTTTGCAAATGCGCCAGATCGCCGTCCTTTTCCGCCAGTTCGCGCAGCGCCTTGCGTTCACCGGGGCGCCAGAGCGGCAGGGCGAGATAGAGCTCCGCCTCGTAGAAATTGCTGTCCTCGATCCAGTCGTAATCGCGCCAGATGCCTCCCAGCCGGGGGGCATCCCCCAACCATGCCGCACCCAGCTCACGGCGGGATTCCGCCACCTGTTGCCGCTCACGGGTCCAATCATCCAGCCGCACCCGGCTGCTTGCCGCCTGCACCGCAGAGGGCAGCGAAATTGCATCGTCCGCTGGCAGCCTGGCGAGGGACGCACCATGGGAATCAGCCCATGCGCTGACGCCGATCAGCATCAGCAGTGCAATGCCCGCAAGGTTGTTTGTCATGGATCGTCTCAAAGCACCGCCCCCTGTTGTATAGCCAGCCCGGGAATCATAGCGCTCCATTCTTAAGGTAAACTTAAGGCTCGGGTTCGCGTGGTAGTTACCATGCGAGATTTACA
>JAUXCW010000149.1 GCA_030618705.1 Gammaproteobacteria bacterium
GCAAATATTTCAGCTCCTGCAAGGAAGCCAAACCCAATAAATTGGTACACAACGCAGCGGAGCGACGCAAGCTGTGGGCGATCTCCTGCGGATATTGCGGGATCGACGCCGACCTTTGACTTGCAGATTGCTGAGACCCCCACATCGGCTGTGCAAGAGAAACCTGACCAAGCCTGATGTTCACTTTATGACATCAAGCTACTACAAACTACTAGTAAACTGCTGAGTCAGTTCTCCTTCTGGTACATTGTTCACCAGTTTGAGAATGCCGTCGAACTATGGGCGGGTGAAATCATTGAATTCAATAATTTCCAGCATAATGCCGTGGCCTTCTGGCGTTTGTATATAAGATTGCTCATCTTCTAAAAAAACGTTTTTGGAAAAATCGGTGGCTTTAGTTAGAGCACCCCTTTCATTGGATTGGACAGAGTCTAGCGGGTCGCTCTCTTGCGCAGGGCCGCAGGGGTAAATTCGTTCTTCTTCATAAACGGTACGGTATAGTCAAACTCTTTACGGTCGAAGGTGAGAAAGCTGATCACGTAGTGTCCGGAGGGCAGGTCGTGAAACACCTGGGTGGTCTTGATGTAGCACTGGGCATCGTACTGGTAGTCAGAAAAAAACATACCGACGCGCCAGAGGTTGCCGCGGCTATCAAAATTTTCGGACATCACCGGATTCCAGCTGTCTTCGTCGAGATACCAGCGACGTTTGGAGTAGGCGTGGCGTTTGCCGGGGGCAAGGTCGCCTTCCACCGCCCAGACCCGATGCAACTCATATCGTACATATTCCGGATTGAGGAAGTTTTTGGTCAGGCGATCATCGAGGTCGCCGTAGGCGGGATTGTTGAGCGTGTAATTGTGGTACGGTATATAAACTTCCCGCTTACCCAATAGCTTATAAGTAAAGCGGTCAAAAGCACCGTTGAATCCTTTGTGGTCATCGATAGTCTGTAGGCCGCCGGGACCAGTCGGGTTGTCATAGCCGATCGAGGGTGCCTTGCGCACCCGTCGGGTACCCGGATCGTACTGCCAGGCGTTGCGATTGTTTGCCTTGTAGTCCAGTGGATCCTGTACCGCGGTTATCTGTCCTTTTCTGCGCGGCGGCGCAAGACTACTAGTGACAGTCCAAATCGAGTACTCACCCACGACTTCCTCGGTGGTGGGTATGGGATTGTCCGGATCATTGAAGGGGAATGACTGGCCGAAAGTGACGGCGTCGTGGGCGCGTTCACCGTTGGTAAATACCCCGTAACCGTCGTACTGGCCATAAACGGAGGCGTAGCACTGGTTGGTGCGGGCGTTCCACAGGACCTCCGACGGGCCATCCGGTATCGGGAACGCTATCCCACCGGTATAATTCACTACCGACTCGATACCATTGCTCATTTCGGTATGGCTGGCATTCCACCTGGTTTTCTCGATCGACCAGTCACGGTAGTTGAAGTCCCGGTGCGAGGGATAGATGTCCATACGAAAGTTCGGGTAGCGCTCGAACATGGCGATCTGGCCTTCGATCAGTCTGTCCTTGTACTCCTGGTAATTTGCCGCGGTAATTGAAAACAGCGGTTTGTCATCGCCATAGGGGTCCGGCTGCTTGCTTCCCGGGCCGTCGTAATCCAGCCCCGGGGGTAGTCCCGTCCACTTGCCGCTCCACTGGGGTATGGAGCCATCTTCGTTGCCGGCGACCTCACCGCCATAGGGCGTTAGATCCACGCCGAGTCTATCGGCCTCTTCCTCGGAGACTTTGGCGTTGACCAGGCCTGCGCCCAGGCCCAACAGCAGCAGCGCGCTGCATAGAGTTATTCTTATATTGAACATCCAGGTGTCCCTCGGGTCCTTTGTTGAATGAGCCCGCATATATAAAATGCTGCGGCCACGCATACACGTATGTGGCGTGCCTGCACAAGCCATCGTCGCACAAATGATTGGCTGGTGTAAGCCCTGCGGATTCCATTGCAGGCAGTGCTCGTCCAGGCCGGCTTATCGCAAACGCGATTATGCCTTTCGAGATTTGCTCGAGCGGGCAAGTGGGGGTTAAACTGCATCGCCTCGCAATTTTTGCCGCCTGTGAATCAGGCCCATACAACGATAAGAGCCACAGGATTAAACCCATGGATATTCGGCTTTCGGACGCTCCCCAGGGCCCGTTAAAAGGCATTCGTGTTATCGATATCACTACGCAAATTACCGGGCCGCTGTGCAGCCAGGTGCTGGGCGACCTCGGTGCCGATGTGATCAAGATCGAGCCCCTGCACGGGGAGACCTCGCGCTGGATGGCGCCGCCCCAGAAAGCCGGTTTGACCGGTTATTTCAGCCAGCTCAATCGCAACAAGCGCAGTATGGCGCTGGACCTGAAAAGCCCGGAGGGGCTTGCCATTGTTAAAAAACTCGCGGCAAGCGCGGATGTACTGGTAGAGAATTTCCGTGGCGGCGTGCCAGATCGCCTCGGCATCGGCTACGACGATTTAAAGCCCCTCAATGAGCGGCTTATCTATGTGTCAATTACCGGCTTCGGCAACTCCGGCCCCTACTCGAAGCAGCCGGCCTATGACATGCTTACCCAGGGCATGGTGGGCATGACCCATATCCAGGGCGTGGCCTTTGGCGGCAAACCCCAGCTTATCCAGTCGGCGGTTGTTGACAAGACCACCGCCATGACCGCCTCCGGTGTCGTCCTCGCCGCCCTGTATGCCCGCGACAGCGTCAATGGTAGCGGCGTGGGACAACGCGTCGATATCCCCATGATCGATGCCTACGCTGCCAATTCTCTCCCCGATATGCTGTGTGTCGACAGTTTCGTCCCCAGCGAAATGCCCGAGCCGGAACCGCTGGCTGTGTTGCGTGTCTATGACACCACGGATGGCTATGTCGTCGGTATGTGTTTACAGGACGACCACTTCCAGGGCTTTTGTGAGGCGCTGGAATGTACTGGCCTGCTGGAAAAGCCGGGTAATCGCAATATCGGTGAGCGGATTACTGACTTCGAGCCCTGGCTGGATGACCTGGCAGCGGAGATAAAGAAATGGTCCACGGCGGATTTTCTGGCAAGGATGAATGGTGCCGGTGTGCCCTTCGGCCCGGTGAAAACCATCCGCGAATTTGTCCAGGACCCGCAGGTAAAACACAATCGAACCGTCTTCGATGTCGAGCACCCGGAAGCCGGCACCATGCGCTTCGTGCGCTACCCTGGCCATCTGGCCGATACCCCGGCTTGCCTGCACCGTTTACCGCCGCGCCTGGGCGAGCACAATACGGAGCTGCTACAGGAGCTGGGTTACAGCGCTGCCGATATCGATTCTCTCAGGAAAAGCGGCGTTGTCTCCGGCTAGGTGTTTTTCAGGCTCTCGTAAGCCTTGATAACAGGCTCAAATTCTGCAGGTGTGGAACCATGGATGACCAGCCCGTCCGCGCCATTGGCAAATTGCTGTTTCCAGGCCCGGGCACAGGTTTCGGCATTGCCAGATGCGGCAGGGAACCATTCCCCCGGGATCAGCTCGCTGATTTCTTCTAACTGATCCAGTGTGGCGACACTGTCGATGCCGCCGGCGATGGAGGAGACCACCGGGCTGGCGCGAAACGCGGTAAGTACCTCGGGGTCCCAGTCATTCAGCTCGATCAAGAGCTCCACGTACCCCGGCGCCTGCATATAGGTTGCCATGCGGGCGACAAACTTCTTTAGATATTGCTCGCGGTCCGGCTCGATCGCCGTGGCGAGAACAGCCCAGACCTTGATGTCGTCGGGGTTGCGGCCGGCCGCTTCGGCGCCTTCCTGCACCAGTGATTTTGCACGGCGCAAACCCTTGTCGGTGATAAAGGTATGCAGATGCACCCCGTCGAAATGCTGTCCGGCAAAGCGCAGGCTGTTGGCGCCGAAACCCACGAAGTGGATGGGTATGTCGGCATTCATCCAGTCGCCCATACTCAAATAGGGAAGCGTCCCCATTTTCCCGTCATAGCCCATGATTTTTTCGCCGTGCCAGAGTTTGCGCAGAATATCGAGGCCTTCGACCATTTGCTGATTGTCCACCCCCTGCAAACCCATCAATTGATTGCGAATGCCGACCCCGCGGGCGAGGCCCAGTTCGAAGCGCCCCCCTGAAAGGTAGTGCAGCGAGCTGCACATGGTGGCCAATACCAGCGGGTGGCGGGTATGTAAGTTGGTCGCGGCAGTGGCAACGTGGATATTGTCGGTGGCCGTGAGCGCTGCGGCACAGATGACGCCGGCGTCTTTTACATCAAAGCGCTCGGACAGCCATACCTTGCCCAGACCCAGCGCTTCCGCACGCCTGGCCTCATCAATTGCATCCGCCGGTGTGTGGGTATGACCGGGCAGGAGATAACAGCTGAGCTCCGGGTGTGTGATGGAAGTATTCATAAGAAGTCTCTGTAATATCAGGATAAGGATACAGCGAGGCCACTATTACACTATTGATGACAGCCGGCTGTTAGATCTGTAAGCAACTATAAAGGAAATAAACAGCCAGCAGTGCAAAAATCCACACTTCCGCCATCGGCGCCTTACCTAGGGTCGCCACCACATCCGGGTTGCGGCATAAGGGGATGCGCCATGCGCTGAGTGTGGCAAAGCCGATGGCGCAGGGCAGGGCTGACTGCATCGCCCAGGCGGGATCCTGTGCCGCGACCAGCAAGAGCATTCCCCAGACCAGGTTCAGGCTGGCGCTGAAGGCGAGGAAATAGTGGGTCACGCCGTTGTCGCCCAGTGGCGATTTGCCCTTCAGTACAAACTGTGCCGGCGCAAAAGCAAGCAATACGGAGCCCGCCACCAGTAACCAGCCGCAGGTCTTCATCACTATTGTTAGATGATCCATAAGCTAGTCCCGTTCAAGTATTTCATCATACTGTTGGTGGAGGGTTTGCAGCAGAGGCTCCACCCCGCCAAAAACCACGGTATCCGCGGCACCGCTGTTGAAGGCCTGCTGGCAAGTGATCATGGTGTGCAGGTCTTCTTCCATCTGTACCGTGTAGAGTAGCTCGAACATCTCCAGGTGCGGTTTGCGTTGCTCATCGGTATCCAGCGCATCCCGGGTGTAGGTGCTGAGGCGTACGCGGGATTCGCCGGGGGTATCGGCGGGTTCCACCCGCTGCAGGAAAACCTCGGTCTGGCTCACCACCAGGGTGGTGCTGGGGAAAATGCTGTGGACCAGGCTCATATGGGGAAATACATCCCGCTCATCGGCGGGAATATTCGCCAGTTCCAGCAAGCCGGGGGAGGGCACGGCCAGGCGATGGTGCAGGCCGAAGCTGTCGTGGGTAAATACCGGCAGTGACATCAGGCCGACCGTATTCTTGTGCAGGTGGTGAACATGGTAGCCCTCCATCACAAAGTCATTGCCCAGCTTCCAGTTGATCGGCAGCAGGTCTTCCCGCTCGGCGATGGGGTTGAGGCCTTGCAGGTCAAAGCCGTCCAGCTCGGGCAGCAAGTCTCCTAACAGTTCTGATATGCCTGCAATGGGTCCGCCGTCGGCTTGCGGCAATACGAAGATCATGCCGTTGGCTTCCAGCAGCGGTAGCGGCAGCAGGTCGCGTTTCGGCAAGCCTTCGCTATCGAACAGCGCCTTGTGGGGCACGGCGAGTAACTCGCCGTCGGTGCCGTAAGTCCAGCTGTGATACGGGCATACGATACGCTTGCACTCGCCACGGCCGGACAGCAGCCGGGCGGCACGGTGGCGGCAGGCGTTGACAAAAGCCCTGGCCTCGCCGTCGCTATGGCGAATAAGAATCACCGGCAGGCCGGCGACCGTCAGCGCCAGGTAATCCCCTGAATTTTTCAGGTCCGCGGACAATGCTACCAGTTGCGGCCGGTTTTTAAACAACAGCGCCTTTTCCCGCTCGAAGCGATCCGGGTCGGTATAGCGATCACTGGCCAGTACCCTGGCCTTGTCGATGCTTTCGAAGCCCTGCCCGTTATGCAGTGCCAGCATGCGCTCGGCAAGCGCGCCCAGTTTTTCTTTATTCATGGTATTTATCCCGCTCCGGCTTATTGTGACGGCTGCAGCAGCGGCGCCAGTTCAGTGCCGATGCACTGCATTTGCTCCAGTAATTCCGCCAGGCTTCGCGATCGGACTTGCAGCTGGATATGGTTGGCGCCGGCGGTGATGTAGCGCTGTAGCTGTTCCGCGATCTGGTCGATTGATGCACACAGGGTATCGTCACCGGGACTCCAGTCTTCCCCGATGTGGATGGATTGCCAGGCGCCGATATCGAAGGCGGTATCGGTAGGGTATTGCTCGCGTAGTTTGCGCAGTGTCGCCACCTGCTCCAGCCATTGATCGTAGCTGGGCAGCATGGGCAGCCAGCCATCGCCCCTCTGGGCCGCCCGTCGTAGCGCGGGCAGGGCGGCGCCACCCACCCAGATAGGCAGGTGTTGTTGTACCGGGCGCGGTGCGATGGCCTGGTTTTTAATATCCCAGTGGCGGGTTTTTATCTCGGGGTATTCATCGCTGAAGGCGGCGCGAAGGATATCGATGGCCTCATCGGTAAGTTCCCCACGCTGCTCGTAGGGGACGCCCAGGGTGTTGAATTCGTCGAGGAAGTGGCCGGTGCCGACACCCAGGATGACGCGTCCGCCGGACAGCTTATCCAGGGTGGAAAAGGCCTTGGCCGTGCCCAGGGGGTGTCGGTAGGAGGGCACGTAGATATGCGAGAGCAGGCGAATACGGCTGGTGCTGGCGGCCAGATAACCCAGGGTGGCGACGGTGTCGTACCAGATGCTGCCTACCACCGGTTCCAGGTCACGGGGAATCATGATGTGGTCGGGGGTGGAGAGATAAAAGAAACCGCTACTCTCCGCTTGCCGGGCGACGGTGACCATCTCCTCGACGCCGCACCCGGCCTGCCACGGGTCGCCGGAAAGGATGTTGTGGGTGGTAAATGGCAGGGAGAATCCCAGCACGGTGCCCGGGCCCGCGAGTATGGATTGCGTGTAGGCCATGGTGAGTCCTCTTATTGGTTAGCGATACAAGCTTATCGACAGACAAAGCCACCGTCGACAAACATCGATTCCCCGGATACCCAGGATGCGCGGTCGGAGCAGAGCCAGAGGGCGGCCTCGGCAACCTGCATTGGCTGACCAAACTGCCCGTCGGAGGTCAGGCTCGATCGCAGGTAGTCCTCGGTGGCCTTGTCGCCGTTGATCCCGGCACGCAGGAAAGGTGTGTCAGTGGTGCCCGGGCAGATGGCATTGACCCGGATATGACTGGTGGCGTATTCCAGCGCCGCACTCTTGGTCAGGCCGAGTACCCCGTGTTTGGAGGCGCTGTAAGGGCTGAGGGTGGCCATGCCCACGACCCCGGCACCCGATGCCGTGTTGACGATGGCGCCGTGGCCCTGTTGCTGCATCGGCGGGATCTGGTATTTCATACACAGGAAGACACTGGTCAGGTTGACGGTCAATACCCGCTGCCAGTCAGCCAGGCTGGTATCGCCGAGTGCCGCCGGCTGTCCCATAACGCCGACGTTATTGAACGCGCAATCCAGGCGGCCGTATTTGGCGAGGATATCCCCAATCAGTTGTTTCACCGCGCCTTCGTCGGTGACGTCACACTCCCTGGCCTCGGCGCCGTAGCCCTGCTGTTGGATCTTCGAAACGGTCTCAGCCAGTGCGGCGCCATCGATATCTACGGCGATGATCTGTGCACCTTCCGCCGCGAACAGCTCAGCACTGGCGCGACCGATACCGCTGCCGGCCCCCGATATAAAGGCGACTTTAGCCGATAATGTACCTGCCATATCTGTGTTTCCCTATTCTGGATTGAGCCGAACGCGGCCCCATTGCGCGCCGTAGTTGATGCGACCGGCCTCATCCATTTGAATGCCGCTGCCCATGCCGTTGTAGCGCTGGTCGCCGATCACATAGTGAAAGCGATCTTCGCCTGTCGTCCAGTCGAGGGCCTCGAGGGTCCAGCGGTTGTCCCTGGCGCCCAGTATATAGACCAGGCCGGAGTTCCGGCTGACCAGGGGTACCGAGTTGGGTGAGCTGACATCCGGGCGTGCCCAGGCAGAGACCAGCTCCCGGGTCT
>JAUXCW010000277.1 GCA_030618705.1 Gammaproteobacteria bacterium
GACTATCGGGCCCTGGTCGATTCCGGCGCCTGCGATGCGGTATTGATCGCGACACCGACACGGCTGCACTATGAAATGGGCCAATACGCCCTGGATAGCGGACTGCACGTACTGATGGAAAAGCCCATCGGCCTGTCGCTGGCGGAGGGAGAGCAGCTGTTAGCGCGAGTAGGGCAAGACCAGGTGTTCGCCCTGATGCTGAACCAGCGCACCGACCCGGTGTTCCGGCGCATGAAGCAAATACTGGACGGGGGCGAGCTGGGGGAAATACAGCGCTGCCACTGGACCATGACCCACTGGTTTCGACCGGAGGTGTATTTCCAGGTCAGCGACTGGCGCGCCACCTGGCGGGGCGAGGGCGGCGGCCTGCTGCTAAACCAGTGCATCCACAACCTCGATATCCTGCAATGGCTTTGTGGCATGCCCGAGCGGCTATACGGTTTTTGCGGTTTCGGTAAGTACCACGACATCGAGGTGGAGGACGAGGCCACGGCCTACCTGGAATACGCCAACGGCGCCAGCGGCGTGTTTATCGGCTCCACCGGGGAGGCGCCGGGGGTCAACCGTTTCGATATCGTCGGCGACCTCGGCACGCTATCTTATGATGGCGATACACTGCAGTCATTTAAAAACAGCCCCGGTACCGCCGAATTCAATGCCAACACCCGCGAACTCTTCGGTATGCCGGCGACGACGGTCAGCAATATCACGCCTAGCAAAACCGTCAACCAGCACGCCGCGGTATTGGCTAATTTTACCGACGCCATCCTCGACGGCGCCGCGTTGATTGCACCCGCCAGCGAGGGCCTGAACTCCCTGGCCCTGGCCAATGCCATCCTGCTGTCGGCGTGGACCGGCCAGGCCGTGGAATTTCCCCTCGACGCCGCCACCTACCAGCGGGAACTGGATCAGCGCATTGCCGGCTCCGTCCTGCGGCAGAAAGCCGATATCGAGGCGGTGGTCGATATGGACAAGTCGTATCGTTAGGAGCCCGCAACATGAGAAATGCAGAGACAAGTGAAATCCAGCAACTGGAAGCGTTGGCCACCCTGCCCGCCTGGCGCCGGATACCCGGCTACCTGAGACTCAGCGGCCCCGGATGGCTGCAAGGCGCCATGACCCTCGGCGGCGGATCGGCCATTGCCTCGCTCACCATCGGCGGCGTCTACGGCTACGAGCTACTCTGGGTGCAGCCCCTGTCCATGCTGATCGGCTGCATCATGCTGTTCGCCCTGTCCCACCAGACCCTGTCCACGGGGGAGCGCCCCTTCGCCGCCATGGCGAACCACTTTCACCCCTCCGTCGCCTGGCTCTGGGCCATCGCGGCATTTGTCTCCAGCATTATCTGGGGTTTTTCCCACTACCCCTTGAGCGCCGGCATGCTGGAGGAAGTCATCGAGGTGAGCACCGGGTTCAGCCTGCGCGAAAGCGGTGGCTGGGGCCGGGAGCTCTACCTGTTTATACTCGCCGTCGGGATCTGGGCCCTCTGCGCCTATACCGCGTGGAACTACGGAGGCGGCGGTCGCGCCGTGCGCCTGTTCGAAACCGCGATCAAACTGCTGAGCACCATGATCGTCGCCAGCTTCGCCTGGGTGGTGATCAGCGCCAGCCTCAACAACCAGATCGACTGGTCCGCCGTGCTCGCCGGCTTTGTTCCCCGCTCACTGCCATCGGACAGCGAGGGTGTTACCACCATCATGGCCGCCCTTGGCACGGCGGTCGGTATCAATATGACATTTATCTACGGCTATACCCTGCTGCATCGTGGCTGGGGTCGGCCCCACCGACAACTGTCCCGCTACGATATCGTCATGGGCCTGGTGATTCCCTACCTGCTGGTCACCGGCCTTATCTCCATCGCCGCCGCCGGGGCGTTTTACGGTAGCGATCTGTCGATTGCGGGCAAGTTGAGCCCGGCCGAGGCAAGCAGTATGTTCGTGGCCGCAGGACTGGGAGAAATTTCCGGCCGCTTGATATTCGCCCTGGGCATTCTCGGCATGGCGGTGGGTTCACTGGTCATGCATATGCTGTGTTGCGGTTCCGCCGCCGCCGAGATGTTCGGCTGGTCCCAGGATTCGCGCAACTACCGGCTGGCCCTGCTGTCGCCGACACCGGCGGTGCTGGGTGTGTTCGTCTGGTCGACCATGGGTGCCTACGTGGTGTTGCCCACCTCTGCCATCGCCGGCACCCTGCTGCCCATCGCCTATATCGGCTGGCTGGTACTGAATAACCGCCGCGATTACCTCGGCGTGGATATGCCCACCGGGGGCAGGCGATGGCTGTATAACAGCGCCATGGTGCTCTGTATTATCACGGTAAGCGCCAGTATCGTTTACAGCACCCTGGTCAAACTGGGCTGGTAATCCAGGTTAAGGAGACACAATGGTCAATATCGCCGACGGCGCCAGCTATGCGCCTACTGCAAAAGTCACCCCGGTGGTTGCGCCCGGGGAGTTCCGCTTTGCCGCCGCCTTCCTCGACCACGGCCATATCTACGGCCAGTGCAATGGTTTATGCGACGCGGGCGCCACTCTGGAATTGGTCTACGACCCCGACCCGGCCCGGGTGGCGGACCTGCAAAAAACATTTCCGCAGGCGCGTGTGGCGGCAAGTTTTGATGAGATACTGCAAAACCCCGACATACAACTGGTGGCATCCGCCGCCATACCCAGCGAGCGCGCCGCCATCGGCGCCTCGGTACTCGCCGCGGGCAAGGATTATTTCACCGATAAATCGCCCTTTACCACCCTGGCGCAACTCGATGAAATACGCCGCGCGGTGGCTGATACCGGTCGCAAGTACCTGGTCTACTATGCCGAGCGGCTGCACAATGACGCCGCCTGGCAGGCAGGGGAGCTGATTGCCCGTGGTGCCGTGGGGCGGGTGTTGCAGGTTCTCAACCTCGCGCCCCACCGCCTCGCCGTAGATAGCCGCCCCGACTGGTTTTTTGATAAGACCCGCTACGGCGGCATCCTCACCGATATCGGTAGCCACCAGGTGGAGCAATTCCTCAGCTACGCCGACTGCGCCGATGCCGAGCTCAACTTCGCCCGGGTCTGCAACTTCAAGAACCCGAACCGACCGGGGCTGGAGGACTTCGGCGAGATGTCTCTCACCGGCGACAACGGCGCGTCCTTCTACTGCCGGGTGGACTGGTTTACCCCCGACGGCCTGCGAACCTGGGGCGACGGCCGCAGTTTTATCCTCGGCACCGAGGGCAGCCTGGAGGTGAGAAAATACATCGATGTCGCCAGGGAGGCGCCGGCATCAAGGCTGTTCCTGGTCGACCGTGACGGCGAACAGGAAATCGATTGCCTGCAAGGCAGCGGCTTTCCCTTTTTCGGCGCGATGATCCTGGATGTCATCAACCGGACCGAAAACGCCATGACCCAGCAACACGTTTTTAAAGCGGCCCAGTTGAGTATGCTGGCCCAGCGCTATGCGGATAGTCCTCATAGCCCACATCGGAGGCATCAGAGCAGATAAAGCGGGGGCGAGCGTAGAGCAATCATGCTATCCTGTTACGCATGTTAAACAATGTTAATCGGGTGTTGCCATGTTAGGTGTCAGATTGGATAAACAGCTCGAGGAGCGGCTCAATGCACTTGCGGAAAAAACAAGCAGATCAAAGAGTTATATTGCCAAGGAAGCCTTAAAACGCTACATCGAGCAGGAGGAGTCGAAAGAACACGAAAAACAGGAAACCCTGGCCCGCTGGGAATGCTATCAGGAAACCGGGCAGGTAGTTAGCAATGGCAACATGAATGAGTGGTTGGACTCCTGGGGAACGGATCAGGAGAAACCGTGCCCCGCGAAGTAGTCTGGTTACCAGAAGCTGCCAGGGATATAGCCCGCTTACGGGCGTTTATCCAGGAGAAAAACCCCCTTGCGGCCCGGCGCGCAGCCAGCCGCATCAAACAAGCCTCACAGATCCTGAGAGAGAACCCCGAGGCCGGCAGGCCAGTTGAAGAAGTTTTCCCCTTCCGTGACCTGATCATCCCCTTCGGCAGCGGTAACTACATCCTGCGTTACCGCGAAGAGTCAGGCCGGGTTGTTATTGTACGCGTTCGGCATAGCAAAGAAGCACGCTTCTGATAGGGGGGTTCCTTAAGTCGATTTTCGCGATTATTTGACCTGGCGTCCCTTGCCGTTACTATCCAGTGAGTTTCAATAGTTAAAGGGATTCCGGCATCGTGTGGTATCGCCTGCTCGCAGACCTGGTGGTTCTGGGCCACCTGGTTTTTATCATCTTCGGCCTGATGGGCGGCCTGTTGCTGTTGTGGCGGCCACGGCTGGTGTTGCTGCATCTGGCCGTCGCCGGCTGGATGATAGTGCTCGCCCTGCGGAGCTGGGATTGCCCCCTCACCGGGCTGGAAAACAGCTTGCGACAACAGGCGGGCGCCCACGGCTATCCCGGCGGATTTGTCGAGCACTACCTGATACCCGTCATCTATCCCCCGGGCTTGAGCAGCGATACTCAATGGCTGTTGGGCCTGTTGGCCCTTGGCATCAACCTGATCATCTACACGACCATTATCCTGTGGCTGCGCCGCCGATCCGGAGCGGAGAACACCGGA
>JAUXCW010000110.1 GCA_030618705.1 Gammaproteobacteria bacterium
GCCGAGGGGGTCGGAGATATGGTCGTTCATGCCCAGGTCGAGATCCGTCAGCATGATGACCGGGGTCTGTAGCTGCTCCGCCAGATCGAAGGCCTCGGCCATCATCTCGAAGCACTCCCTCGGCGTGGAGGGAAAAACCAGAATATGGCGGGTGTCTCCATGGGAGGCATAGGCAGACGATAATATATCGCACTGCTGCGTGCGCGTCGGCATACCGGTGGAGGGGCCGGTTCTCTGGACATTGACCAACACGGCCGGCACCTCGGCAAAATAGGCAAGGCCGAGAAACTCGCTCATCAGCGATACACCCGGGCCGCTGGTGGCGGTAAAAGCCCGTGCGCCGTTCCAGCTCGCGCCGATCACCATACCCATGGCAGACAGTTCATCCTCGGACTGGATAATCGCATACTTTTTGGCGCCGGTGCCGGCATCGATGCGCAGGCGTTTACAGTATTTGTCGAAGTTATCGACCACCGATGTCGAGGGTGTAATCGGATACCAGGCCGCCACCGTGGCGCCGGCGTAGATCGCGCCAAGCCCGACGGCCGCGTTGCCCTCCATCATGATTCGATCGCCGATCAGGTCACGGGTTTCGACGTGGCAATCCAGCGGACAATCGAAGTGATCGATAGCGTACTGGTAGCCCAGCTCAAGCGCATGAATATTGGGTGCGATAAGCTTTTCCTTGTTGCGAAACTGGTCTCCGACCAGGTCCTTGACCACTTTAAAATCCATACTCAGCAGTGCCGCCAGGGCACCTACATAGATGACATTCTTGAACAACAAGCGCTGGCGTGGATCGCTGTATTCCTTCAGGCAGATATCAGTGAGCGGCAAGCCGATGTAATGGATATCGTCCCGCACCAGGCGCATATCGAGTTGCTTGGTGTTATCGTAGACAAAGTAGCCGCCGGCCGTGACAGAACTGACATCCTGCGCCATGCTCTGCGGATTGACGCACACCACGATGTCCACGCCCTCGCGGCGACCCAGATAGCCTTTTTCCGACACGCGAACCTCGTACCAGGTCGGCAGGCCCTGGATATTCGAGGGGAATATATTCTTGGGGCTGACCGGAATGCCCATGCGAAACAGCGCCTTGGCAAACAGCGCATTGGCGCTGGCAGAGCCGGTACCGTTGACGTTGGCAAAGCGAATGACAAAATCGTTGAGTTTCGTTGTCTTGCTCATCACTGCCCCGCCTTGCTTACATTGTACAGGAATTTCTGCATATCCCAGGCCGCTGTCGGACACCGCTCGGCACAAAGGCCGCAGTGAAGACAGACGTTTTCATCCTTGACCAGTACCCGCCGGGTCGGCAGCTCCGCAGATACATAGAGGGGCTGCTCCAGATTTTTTGCCTGCATGCTCAGGCGTGAGCGCAATTCCTGTTCATCGCCGTTGTGGGTGAAGGTCAAACAGTCTGTCGGGCACACATCCACGCAAGCGTCGCATTCGATGCAGCGAGCCTCCGTGAATACGGTTTCGGCATCACAGTTGAGACAACGCGCTGCCTCGCTTAAAGCCAGCGCCGCGTCAAAGCCCAATTCTACCTCGAGATAGCGATCCTTTAATGCGAGTTCCTTTTTCGCGTGGGGAACCGCAAAGCGCGAGTCGTCACTCACGGGACTGTCGTAGATCCACTCGTGCATGCCCATTTTCTGGCTAACCAGATTGGTATAGGGCGCAGGCCGAGAATTGACATTTTCGTCCCGGCAGAACAGATCGATCGACACTGCCGCCTGGTGCCCATGGGCTGCCGCGGTAATAATATTCTCAGGGCCGAAGGCCGCATCACCGCCGAAGAATACTTTTGAATTGCTGGACTGGAAAGTCGTCTTGTCGATCTCGGGCATATCCCACTTGCCGAAAGCGATACCGACATCCCGCTCGATCCAGGGGAAAGCGTTTTCCTGGCCGATGGCAATCAATACATCGGTGCACTCAAAAAGCACATCGTCTTCCCCAGTGGGAACCAGTGTGCGTTTTCCCTTATCGTCGTAGACCGCCTCGACCTTTTCAAAGGTCATACCTGTCAGCACGCCGTTTTCAATAACAAAGGATTTCGGCACGTGGTTGTCGAAGATAGGGATATCCTCGGCCATGGCATCCTCTTTTTCCCAGTCCGATGCTTTCATGTCCTTAAAGGGGCTGCGCACGACGACCTTGACATCATCGCCGCCGATCCGCCTGGAGGTACGGCAGCAATCCATCGCTGTATTGCCGCCGCCCAGCACCAGCACTTTTTTGCCGATCTCACTGACGTGTTCAAAGGCCACGCTGCCCAGCCAGTCGATGCCGACAAAGATATTTGCCGCGCCCTCCTGGCGACCCGGCAGATCCGGCAAGTCCCGGCCCCTGGGGGCGCCGGTACCGACAAAAACCGCGTCGTATTCCTTGTCCAGGATCTCTTTCATACTGGATACATAGTGGTTGAAGTGGGTGCTGATACCCATATCGAGTACGTAGCCTACCTCCTCGTTCAACACCTCTTCCGGCAGGCGAAATGCGGGAATCTGACTGCGCATAAAGCCACCGCCCGCCTTCTGGTCATCGTAGAGATCGAGTTCATAACCCAGCGGTGCCAGATCGCGGGCCACCGTCAGGGAGGCGGGGCCGCCGCCCAGTAGTGCTATTTTCTTGCCGTTTTTCTCCGCCGGGATCATCGGCATGAGATCCGCGACCTCGCCCTTGTTATCGGCCGCCACCCGCTTCAGCCGGCAAATGGCCACCGGTTGTTCCTCATCGGACAACCGGCCGCGTCGGCAGGCGGGTTCACAAGGACGGTCACAGGTACGCCCCAACACACCCGGGAAAACATTGGACTCCCAGTTGATCATATAGGCTTCGGCATATTTGCCGGCTGCAATCAGGCGAATATATTCGGGGACGGGCGTATGCGCGGGGCAGGCATACTGACAATCAACGACCCGGTGAAAGTATTCCGGGTCTTTAACATCGGTCGGCTTCAACGCTGCTTTCCTGTTAGGTTACGGGTATGGGATGTCCGGGAACAGCCGCCTGACACATACTGTCAGGGCGACGACAGTTAATCATAAAAGGAGCGAAATTGCAGCAAAAAAACCATGCCGAGCCGTGTATTTACGGGCTTTGTGGCCGACTTTGCAAAATCGTAATGCGCTGCCGGCGTGGGGCCATATCGATTTGGCGCCGGTGTCTATTCCAGGCTGGCGAACAGCGCTATCAGCTCGCTTTCATCCAGGATCCCGATGCCGAGTTGCTGCGCTTTGGCAAGTTTGCTTCCGGCACCCGGGCCAGCCACCAGGTCGGTGGTTTTTGCCGAAACGCTACCGGCCACCCTGGCGCCCAGGGTCTGCAATCGACGCCTGGCCTCGTCCCGGCCGAACGCCTCGAAGGTGCCGGTCAGGACAAAGGTTCGCCCCTCGAGCGGTGTGTTGCGGGCCGCTTGAGCCGGCCGGTCGGGCCAATGTACGCCGAGATCCTGCAATTGGCGAATCACTTCGAGATTGTGGGACGCCTGAAAAAACAAAATAATATGCCCGGCGACCACGGCGCCGATGTCCGGCACCTCCTGCAAACTCTCCTTATCGGCGACTATGATCTTGTCCAGGCTGCCGTAATACTGGTACAGGGCCAGCGCCGTGGCCTCCCCCACCTCGCGGATACCCAGGGCGTAAAGGAAACGCGGCAGCGTGGTTTCCATGCTGGCCTCGATCGCTGCCAGTATATTGTCAGCGGACTTTTCCCCTGTTCGCTCCAAATCCAGCAATTGCGCGCGTTGCAGCTTATAGATATCGGATACCCGCTCGACCAGCCCCTCATCGACCAGTTGTTCAACCAGTTTGTCCCCCAGGCCCTCGATATCCATGGCCTTGCGAGAGACAAAATGCTTGATCGACTCCTTCTGTTGTGCCGAACAGCTCAAGCGCCCACTGCAGCGCAGAATCGCCTCGCCCTCGTCGCGCTCCAGGGGCGACCCGCATACCGGGCAAACCTCGGGGGTCAGTACCGGCCGGGTATCGGCGGGTCGCCGCTCCAGCACTACCTGGGCGACCTGGGGAATCACATCCCCTGCCCTTCTCACCACCACATGGTCGCCGATTTCCAGGCCCAGTCGCCCGACCTCATCAAAATTGTGCAAGCTGGCATTGCTGACGGTTACCCCGCCGACGAAGACCGGCTCCAGGCGCGCAACCGGGGTCACGGCACCGGTACGACCGACCTGGTATTCGACATCCAGCAGCCGGGTAATCTCTTCCTGGGCGGGAAATTTATAAGCGATGGCCCAACGCGGGGCCCTTGAGATAAACCCCAGGCCCTCTTGTTGCTCTATTTTATTGACCTTGTAGACGACACCATCGATAGCATAGGGCAGATTGTCGCGTTTCACCGCCAGTTGCTGGTGGTAGACAAGGCACTGCTCTATACCCTGGGCCAGCGCCGCCTCGCGATTGGTGCGAAACCCCCATTCGCGCAAATTTGCCATGATCGCGCTGTGGCTCGAGGGCAATTCGCCCTGTTCGTAGATGCCGATGCCATAACAGCAGAACTCCAGCGGCCTCTGGGCAGTGACCCTGGGGCTCAGCTGACGCAGACTACCGGCGGCGGCATTGCGTGGATTGGCAAAGGTTTTATCGCCCCGCGCCCTGGCCTTGCGATTGAGCCGCTCAAAACCGGCCCTGGGCATGTAGACCTCACCCCGGACCTCCAGGGTGCCGGGAAAGCCGTCACCGCGCAGGCGCAGCGGCACCGAGGGAATCGTGCGAACGTTGAGGGTAATATCCTCGCCGGTACTGCCGTCGCCGCGGGTGGAACCCTGCACTAAGCGTGCATCCCGGTATATCAGGCTCACGGCAATACCGTCTAATTTTGGCTCACAGGCGTATTCAACGACATCCTCTATGCCCAGGCGTTCCCGGATGCGCTTGTCAAACGCCCCCATGTCCTCTTCGTCGAAGGCATTATTCAGGGACAGCATGGGAACGCGGTGCACGACCTGGCTGAAGGAATCCAGTGGCTTGTCACCGACTCTCTGGGTCGGTGAGTCGATGGTGACCAGGCCGGGGTGCTTGCTTTCATACTGTTGCAGGCTTGCGAACAGACGATCGTACTCGGCATCCGGCACCAACGGATCATCCAGCACGTAGTAGGCGTAATTGTAGCGGTCGAGTTGCTCCCGCAGGCGGAGTATTTCTTGCTCTGTAGCCGATGCCATTGCTAGTGTCGTGTAACGAATAAAGTCTTCATTCTGCAGGCTCAAGCTGACCGGTGGGCCGCCTGCATCAGGCGCTTGCGCTCATAGTCCCGGATGCGTTCCCGGTAGTGTTCCAGGGTTTGTCCTGTCAATACGCTGTGCCCATCGTCACGCATTTCTCCCTGCAGGTTTTTTACAATACAACTGGCGGTTTCCGCCATGCAATTGAAGGCGCCAAGGGAGTCCTCCGGCCCGGGAAGTTGCATAAACATCGATACCCCGGGGGTATAAAATTCCCTGATGCTGTCGAGATCGAAGGTGCCGGGTTTGACCATATTGGCAACACTGAACTGAATCCGCCCCTGGCCCTGGGCACCCTCATAGCGGTGAAAAATATTTCTGTCGCCAAAGCGCACATCACAGGCAAGCAGCACTTCGAGCAAGTCGGCGCCGTTAAAGCCATTATTGTCCCGGGACAGGACATTGATAATAAGCACTTCTTCCGGCTTCATATTGAGGGTCGCGGCGGGCGACCTGGCAACGGTCTCCTGCCGAAGCTCAGGCTCAGGCTCCGGCGCTTGCTCGGGCTCTGGCGCATGCTCTGGCCCGGTGGCAACCTCCAGCTCTGGCTCTGGCTCTGGCTCCGGTTTCAGGCCCGGTTCCTGTACTACCGCGTCAGCTGCCGGTGCGACGACCGGCCCGGGCGCCGGCGCCGGGGAAATCGCAGCGGGGGCTTCTGTCTTTGGATATCTCGGCTGGGCACGAACATCACCAAACTCTGTGCGACCGATGGAGCGGGCACCTCCGTTTGGAAGCTCGGGGTTGAAATCCTCCGGACTACCGTCTCGATTCCCGCGGGAAAGGCTCATACGGAGGGTATTGCGGCGCTCGGTAAATACGCGCCGCACGCCATCGCCTATGACCACCAGAATTAGCAGTCCGCCGATCAGGATCATCCACTCTCGTAGTCCAAATTCCATAACGCTCTACTGCACACCCTTTCTTTTTTACAGCTACCCGTCACACCGGGCCCGATTCAAGGTCTCGCTCTACACCACCGCCATCTCGGCGGCCTCTTCGATATCGACTGATACCAGCCTGGAGCACCCCGGCTCATGCATGGTCACACCGAGCAGCTGATCCGCATGCTCCATAGTAATCTTATTATGAGTAATATAGATGAATTGTACCTGCTCGGACATCTCTTTGACGATACGAGCGTATCGACCCACATTGGCGTCATCGAGAGGTGCGTCAACCTCGTCGAGCATACAGAACGGCGCCGGATTGAGCCGGAAGATAGCGAACACCAGGGCGATCGCCGTCAGCGCCTTTTCGCCCCCCGAAAGCAGGTGGATGGTACTGTTACGCTTACCGGGAGGTTGCGCCATGATGGTGATACCGGTATCGAGCAAGTCATCGCCGGTCAATTCCAGATAGGCGTGTCCACCGCCGAAAACCCTCGGGAACAGCTCCTGCAGGCCGCTGTTGATCTCGTCGAAGGTTTCCTTGAAGCGAGTGCGTGTTTCTCGATCAATTTTATGAATGGCGCTTTCCAGAGTCTCCAGCGCCTCGACCAGGTCGGCGTTTTGCTCATCGAGGTAGTGCTTTCGCTCGGCCTGGGACTGGTATTCATCGATGGCCGCCAGGTTGATCGGCCCGAGGCGCAGTATTCGCGCCCGCAATCGCTCCAGGTCCTGCTGCCACTGCTCTTCACTGGCATCGTCGACCAACTCCTGGAGCAGAACTTGCAAATCAAACTGGTTTTCCACCAGTTGATCCTTCAGCGAGCTACGCTGCACTTCAATGGTGCGAAATGCCAGCCGCTGCTGTTCTAGCTGGGCACGCAGACGATCGAGTTCGTGTTCCGCCCGGTTGCGCTGCTCTTCCGATTGGCGCATGTCGTGATCGATGGCATCGAGCGCCGCACGCGCCTCGGTGAGGCGCTGCTCTACCCGCAACCGTTTGTCGAGGTTGAGCTCCAGGCTCTCCTGTACTTCATCGAGGGGAGCGGTATTGTCTTCAAGCGCCGCCGCCAGTCCTTCCTTGCGCTCGCTCAACTGCGCCAGCTGCTCCGAGAGGCGAGACAAGCCCTGCTCCACGGAGGACACCTGGGCGTGTAGCGATTGGGAGCGCATGGCCAACTGGTGAGCGGTATCCTTATCGTGGCGCGCTCTCTGCCTGGCCTGGTCGAGCACGGCCCGCGTATCGTCCCGCTCCCGCATCATGGCCTCGCGGGTATCGCTGTCTCGCTCCATGGCGTCGAGAGCTTGCTGCAGTACCTGGCGCGACTGCTTGAGATTGTCCTGGTCCTGGATAATTTGCTCGCTGGTTTCCGCCCTTTCCTGTTCAACGCGTTCGCGTCGCAATATGGCCTGCTCCACGCGGACTCGATTGGCGCTCAATTCCGATGCGAGCCGGGCTTGTTCCCTGGCGCTGTCGCGCAAGGATAATTCGGCTTGCTGGCGGCGCTGCTCCAGGTCCCGCAGGCTCTCCTGCAGCCCTTGCTTTTCCTGTTCCAACTGCTGCAGCGAGTTCTCCTGCAGGTCGAGTTGGGCAGCCAACTCCTCGAGCTCCCGATGGCGCGCAATCACGCCGCCATCCTCGTCCCGGATACGGGAAACCCGCAGCCAGTGCTTGCCCAGCCAGATGCCATCCCGGGTGACGATGGATTCACCGACCTGCAACTGCTCCCGCAACTGCAGTGCCCCGGGCAATTCGTCGGTGCAAAAGACACCCGCCAACAGGCCGCAGGCACCCGACACCTTGTCAGACAACAGGACCAGGGCACCCTGGACCCGCGAATCGCCTGAGCCGCCCGGCTCGACAAAGGCAAGGCCGGCACCCCCGCGCTGTATCTGGTCAGCTAAATGCTCGATACTATCGACGTTGACCGCCTGCAGGTAGTCTCCCAGCACCGTTTCCACTGCCTTTTCCCAGCCCGGTTGTGCGCTGAGCTGGTCGGCCAGCCTGGGGCGGTTTGCCATCTGGTTTTGTTCGAGCCATTCACTGCTGGCCTCGTCCTGCCCCATTGCGGCCTGCTGCAAGGCTTCCAGCGAGGCCCGTCGACCCTGGCCTTGCTGGTAATCCCCTCGCAACTGGTTGAGACGGTGGCCGATATCCTGCTCCCGCTGCTTGAGTGCGTCGATTTGCTCCAGCATTTCACCCTGGGCACACTCCAGGGTCTCCGCGGCCATCTCCGCTTCCGCCAGCTGTTCCTGCATTTGCAGCACGTCTTCTTCGTCTTCACCGATGACGATGGTGCCGTGTTCCCGCTCCAGTTTCTGTTGCCGCTCGCCGAGGCGCTGCAAGACCTGGTCGAGGTGCTGAATTTTCGACTGCTCGACCTCGGCCTGGTGTCTTGGCTCGGCCGCACTCTGGTTGAACTCGTCCCAGCGCAGCTGCCATTCCTGCATGCTTTCTTCCGCACTGAGCAACTGCGCAGCGGACTCATCTTCGCTCCCCTGTATCAGGGACAACTCCGGCTCGATCTGATTGAGCTCTTCACGCCATGCGGACAATCGCTCGCGGTCGTGCTCGATATGCTGGCCCGATTGGCGCAGACTGTCGTCGGTCAACTGTAAATCCTGTCGTAGCTGCTGCTCGCGCTCCTTCTGGTGCTGTATCTGCTGTTCGGCGCGGGCGATATCGGCACCGAGGCGGTAGAATTCGGCCTGTATCGTGTTGAAAATATCGGTCTGCTCAGTGTGGCTGATGCGCTGCTTCTCAATATTGGTATCCGCGGACTGACGCTGTGCCAACTGGGCCTCTACCGCCACTTCCAGGTCCCGAATCGCACCGCCCTGGCTCTCGCTCTGCCGATTGAGATCGCGCCACTGGATGGCCATGTGCTGGGCCGCTACCTGGCGCTCCTCCTCCTTCATCTCCCGGTAGCGCTCCGCCGTTCTTGCCTGGCGTTTCAAGTGCTGGAGCTGGCGCTCGAGCTCATCGCGGATATCGGTCAATCGCTCCAGGTTTTCCCGGGTGCGGCGGATGCGGTTTTCGGTATCCCTGCGCCGCTCCTTGTACTTGGATATACCCGCGGCCTCCTCGACGAAAACACGCAGTTCTTCCGGCTTGGACTCGATCAGCCTGCTGATCATGCCCTGCTCGATAATGGCGTAGCTGCGCGGCCCCATACCGGTGCCGAGAAATATATCGGTAATATCCTTGCGCCGGCAGCGACTGCCGTTGAGCTGGTAGACGCTCTCGGACTCGCGATTGACGATGCGTTTGATCGAGACCTCGCTGTAAGCGGCGTACTCCCCGGTGAGGGTGCCGTCACTGTTATCGAACACCAGCTCGATGGAGGCCTGGCCCACCGGTTTGCGACCGGCCGAGCCATTGAAAATGACATCGGTCATCGACTCGCCACGCAGGTTCTTGGCCGAGCTCTCGCCCATCACCCAGCGCACGGCATCGATTATATTGGACTTACCGCAGCCGTTGGGGCCAACTACTGCAGACATATTGGTGGGGAAGCTGACCGTGGTCGCGTCGACGAAGGACTTGAACCCGGCGAGATTGATACACTTAAGTCGCATACACCCTTGAAATATCGTTTTATAATTTATAGTCAGGGCTTCACAGCCCCATGGATCATCGCGGTAGTTTAGCTATTTTGACCTGCAATCACTACGACTTTTTCGAGCCACCACGGCTCTTTTCGTACCGCTACCCGCAAACCCCGATGGCTAAAGCCCTGTGCGGCTTTGGCCTGAAATAATCAGCATTTTTCCCTGACCCGGCTATATCTCCTGATCGATGCGAATGGCAACCACCGGTGGCAGTTTATCCGGCGTCAGGACCTCGCTGCGCCCCTGCCAGTCACCCGCCTGGGCGATGGCATTGCCGGAAGCGGACACCCGCGCCGCCACCCGCACCTGGTTTTG
>JAUXCW010000250.1 GCA_030618705.1 Gammaproteobacteria bacterium
TGAACTTCGTCATCAGTTCCGGTATGCCCCAGGCCATCTGGGAGAAGTTTGAGCAACGCTTTAATGTGCAGGTGATGGAGATCTACGGCGCAATCGAAGGCGGCATGTCGATCAAGCCCCTGGGTGTCGGGCCTATTGGCTCCTTTGGCAAACCACCAACGGGGCTGGAAATACAAATACTCGATGACAAGGACCAGCCCTGCCCTCCCGGACAAGAGGGCGAACTGGTCAGTCGCCTGGAGAGTGGCGAGGCACCGCAAGTTGAGTATTTCGGCAATGAAAAGGCCTCCAGTGCCAAAACACAGGGTGGATGGCTGCGCAGCGGGGATATCTGCCACAAAGACGAGGACGGCTGGCTGTTCTTCGATTATCGCAAGGGCGGCGGAATTCGCCACAACGGCGATTTTGTCAACCCGGGCTTTGTCGAGGGCGTGATAGCCGAGTGCGCTCAAGTCAGTGATGTCTTCGTCTATGGCGTAACCGCCGCCAGTGGTTCACCGGGCGAAAAGGATATAGTGGCCGCCATCGTGGTCAACGAGCCGGACAAATTTGACCCCGGCGCTGTATTTGCCGCTTGCCGGGAGGGGCTGGAATCCAATTTCGTACCCAGCTATTTACAAGTCGTGGACGCTATCCCCAAGACCGCCTCGGAAAAACCCCAGGAGCGCTTCCTGCTGGATGTCTTCGCCGCTGATGCCAAGGGCGTTTACACACAGTAGTTTCCACTTACCGCAAAGATGAAGTAAGGAAGAACACTATGAGTAACAAAAACGCCCAGGGTTTGGACCGCAGGTACTGGGGTGTGATAGCACCCATGCCCGGGCCGTTTCTGGTTGAGATCGTCAAGCAGGCAGAAGCCTCCGGCCTGGAGGGCTTGTTCGCGGCCCAGTGCTACGGTCCGCCCTTTATCCCCCTCGCTGTCGCAGCAGCCGTTACCGAGCACATCAAGATTGCGACGGGTATTGCCATCGCCGGCGCCAGGAGCCCGTTCGAGACAGCAACCGCCGCCATGGATCTTGACCTCATTTCCATGGGCCGGACGGTTCTGGGCCTGGGCACCAGTCTTTCGTCCTGGACATCTGGCGTCTTCGGCGCACCCGAGTACAAGCCCCTGACCCACTTGCGCGATACCATCGGTGCTATCCGCCATGTCATATCCCAGGCCGGACAGGACCAGATTGAGCCCTATGACGGGGTCTACTTCAAGGCTGACTTTCTCGATCTTCAGCCGATGGCGGAACCGATTCGGCCGGCCATACCCATCTGGGTAGCCGCCCTGCGTGAGAAGCTTGTGCGCATAGGCGTTGAAATCGGCGACGGGGTCATTGGCCACCCCATGTGGTCTGTCGAATGGACCGTGGATAAAATGAAGCCTGTTATCGAGGATCAACTAAAAATCTCGGGCAGGGCACGCAGTGATATCGAGGTCAGCATCTGGCCGATGGTGGCGCCAAACCCGAACGAAGCGGAAGCCCTCGACGACTCGAGACCGACCATCGCCTTTTACGCGGGCGCAGCCCAGTACGAGAGTTTTTTCGAAGCCCACGGCTTCGGCAAGGAGGCACGCGCATGCCAGGAGGCCGTCAGGAACGCCACCTACAAAGAAGGCGCCCGGCACGTGCCCGATGAAATGGTTCGCGCCTTTATCGCCATTGGTGATATCGACAAGGTTCGTGAACGAATCGAGCCGGTATGGAGCATCGCCGATTCGGTATGCCTGGCACCGCCTACCCATAATGTGTCAGTGGAAAAACTGATGTACTATCACGGCCAGATTGCAGCGTTGAAAGAATAAAAAATCTCACTCAGCCTGGTGTTTTGGCATAGTGGTTTTTGCAGCGAGCAGCCGCCCGGGTTTGGCGGCGAACAGGAGCTTAGCCCCGTATGCGCCCCGTCGCTTGTCTGGCCGATATTTTCCGCACCGAAGACCCCGCCCTGGCAGGCTCTACTGCCTATATATTTGAGGATCGCGCCACCACTTACGCCGAACTGGCGCAGCTCTCGAATCGCTACGCCAACGCTTTTATCAGCGCCGGGATCAAGCTGAATGACCGCATCGCGATCATGGACAAAAACAGTGCGGCGTTCCCCGGCCTTTTCGGTGGCGCACTCAAAGCCCGCGCCACCCTGGTACCACTCAATTTCCGGCTCAGCTACCAAGAGGTCGAATTCATTATCTCGGATTCGGGCGCCGGGATGCTTTTTATCGGCAGTGAATTCAAGGAGATTGCCCACGCACTGCAGCAACGGTTCGAGGAATTGGAGATCGTATTTTTACCAGCGGCCACAGCTGCCGACCCAGAGCCGGATAGTCCGTCACTGGAACAATGGGCTGCTGGTTTTTCGCAACAGGACCCACAGCTGCCAAATCTTCCTGGAGACCACGCTGTTCAACTGTACACCAGTGGCACCACCGGCCGCCCAAAAGGCGTATACCATACCAGCGCGCACTATATGGCAGGCTTTGCGGCGCTGGGAAAAGCCACCGTCCATATTGCCGGCGATGAAGTCCAACTGATTTGCATGCCGCTGTGCCATATCGCCGGACTATCAAACTTGATGAATGGCCTGCTCAACGGCTCCTGCCAGGTCATTACCCGTGAATTCAACCCGGCTGAAGTTTTTACGCTGATCCCGAAGTATCGCGTCAATACCACCCTGTTCGCGCCCGTCATCATTCAAACGCTGATCAATATGCCGGAGGCCGGCAGCACCGACACCAGCAGCCTCAGGCGTATCTTTTACGGCTCTGCCCCCATCTCCCAAACGGTATTGAAAAAGGCGCAAGAGATCTTTGCCTGTGACTTCTGGCAGCTCTACGGCATGACGGAAAATTTGGGCATCGCGACTTACCTGCCCCCCGGGGATCATAGCCCGGAGCGCAACAAATTACTGTCCTGCGGTAAACCCTACCCGGACAGTAAACTGCGGATCGTCGACGAAGACGGCAATGATTTGCCGACCGGTGAAGTGGGGGAAATTATTACCCGCGCCCCATGGACCATGCCCGAATACTGGCACCGCCCCGAGGCCACGGAAAACACCCTTGTCGATGGCTGGCTGCACACCGGCGACGCCGGCTATTTCGACGAAGAGGGCTATCTGTATATCCACGATCGCCTGAAAGACATGATTGTTTCCGGCGGCGAAAACATCTACCCGGCAGAAGTGGAAAATGCCCTGTTTGCACACCCCGCCGTCGCCGAGGCCGCCGTGTTTGGCGTACCCGACGAAAATTGGGGGGAGTCGGTTGTGGCTGCGGTTGTGCTAAAGCCGGGTCACCATGCCGGTGAGGACGATATTATCCGATTCACCCGGGAGAAAATCGCGGCTTTCAAAGTTCCGGGACGTATTGTTTTTATCGACCTGTTGCCACGCAACACGGCGGGCAAAGTGCTCAAACGCGAATTGCGCGCGCCCTACTGGGAGGGAAAAGACCGGGCGGTCAGCTAACAAGCTGTTAGAGCCGAGCCCGGTCTCATCATACAAGGTCAAGCCTAGAACCGGTATCCCACGGTGGCGCCAAAGGTCCGCGGCTCCAGCAGGAAATAACTGGTACTCAAACCGGTGACCGCGTCTGTCTGGAATTGGCCGGTGATATCGTTATCGTCATTGATGTTACGTACCCAGGCTTCCACCCACCAGCTACTATTGGCACTGTTCAGGATCGCATTGGCATTCCATATTCTCCAATCGTCCAGCTCATCCTGCGCGGTATTGAAGGCGCGGGAATACATCTTGTCCTGCCAATAATAGTTGCTACCCAGGCGTAGCGACATACCGTTGTTGAAGTCCCAGATATAGGCCACGGTAAAATTGACAGAAAATTTCGGCGAATTGGGGATTTCATTACCGTCCAGGTCCGCCTCTATACCCGCGCAACCGGTGCCACACAATGCGGGTGTCGTATTGGAGCCGTTGGGGGCAGATACCACAAACTCGGTAGTCCCCATCTGGTTGGGGTTGGTGGGATCCACCGTAGAAAAATTGTGAATCGTGCTATCCAACCAGGCCGCATCGACACCAAACATCCAGTGATTGTCCGGCACGTAAATAAATTCGGCTTCCAGACCCTGGACCGTTGCGTCGACGTTCTCATTCACAGCGACCGCCTCGACAAATTTGGCAAGCTGCATACCCTCGTAATCATAATAGAAATAGCTGAGGTTGGCCTGGAGAGTGCTATCAAACCAGCGGCTCTTGAGGCCGACTTCAATGGAATTAATATATTCCGGATCAAATTCTTTCAGGCTGGGATCATTGATCAGCAAGGGGGATTCGCTGCTGATGGGGTTGAATCCACCGCTTTTGTAACTGCGCGCCAGGGTGCCGTATACCATTACCTCGTCATTGACGTGGTAGTTGATATTATACTTGCCGGTGAACTCGTCCCAGTCGCCCTTGAATTCCTCATAACCACCGTTGGGGCCATTGGGATCATCGAGTTGTGTTAGAAATACCGTACGTGAGCGGTTGGTTTTCTCTTCAGAGGTATAGCGCAGGCCAAAGGTCATTTCGATGCGATCAGTGGGGTTATAGTACAATTCACCGAACAGCGCCCCCGACTTCAAGGTAAAGGGATCCTCGTCAACCTCAAAGGGGATTATATCCCGGGGGTAGTTAAATGTTTCACCCAGCAATTCAAAGGTCGATGCGTAAACGGTATAGTTATTCTTCAACTCATAATCCAGATAGAAAGCCCCCAGTAAAAACTCGACGTCGCCACCGAAGCTCGATGCCAAACGCGCTTCCAGGCTCCACTGCTCGCTGCTTCTATCGGTACTCTGCATGGATTGGGCATAGTCGTCGGTAAAACTGCCGTTGTCGGTATGGACGGTAACCTCCAGCGGCCACTTCTCTGTGGGTACGCTAAGGGCACCGGCACCAAAGGTTTCTGTCGATGCATTGTGATAGCCGCCC
>JAUXCW010000182.1 GCA_030618705.1 Gammaproteobacteria bacterium
GTTGGCCGGGTTTGTTCCAGACAAACCCCGAGGCCCCAACGTCCATGTCGGGGACCCGGCGCCCGCACCCCCGGGCGATGAATAGCCTACATGGATGTATTATCGGGGGGGCGCCTAGCTCGAGTCCTGGGCTGGGAGCCCTGGTTCCCTGCCCAACTACAATGAAATAACCTTGTCTTAATGGTTTTACTCTAAAGTAAGTGCCCTTCCCTTTAAAGCGGCTCCAGATGCTGCACCATCAACTGCAAATTGACGAAACCGCGAAACTCATTGATATCCAGTCGATAGACCACGCGGGCGCGCTGTACACGCGAGTTGGGCCATGTGTCGGGGTCGATATTGAACCAGATGGCATCCAACTGCCGTTCAGGGGCGGAGCACTCGGCCAACGACAGCTTGAGGTGGTGACCGCCCACCAGTTTCTGTTGCAGGACGTTGAACTCACCGTCGAATACCGGCTCCGGGAAATGCTGCCCCCAGGGCCCGGCGTCGCGCAAGCCCGCCGCGCATTCCAGGCTGAGCAGACTCACCGGCAGTGCGCCGTCACTTAATATCTCGCCCTGCAAATCCTCGGCCACCAGGGAGTTTCGAACAACGCGATCAAATTCATGGGCAAAATCGTCAAAATCCGCCGCGGCCAACTCCATCCCCGCGGCCATGGCATGGCCGCCGAATTTGTGCAGCAGGCCGGGCCGGGCGGCGGCGACCGCATCGAGCGCGTCGCGAATATGAAAACCGGGAATGGATCGTGCGGATCCCTTGATCACACCCTCCCCCCCATCGGCAAAGGCAATCACCGGACGATGGTATTTTTCGCGGATGCGGGCCGCCAGGATACCTACCACGCCCTGGTGCCAGGCGTTGTCGTACAGGCACAAGCCAAAGGGGAGTTGGCTTTGCGCAAGATCGAGGCCCTCGATGTGGGCGAGCGCCTCGCGCTGCATATCACTCTCTATCTGCTTGCGCTCGCTGTTGAGCGCATCGAGCTCCGTTGCCATTGTTTGCGCCTCTGCCCTCGACGTGGCTAACAGGCAGAGTATGCCGTGGCCCATGTCATCCAGCCTGCCGGCGGCGTTGAGCCGCGGCGCCACCGCAAAACCGAGATCCGAGGCAACCAATTGCGCCGGATTCCGGCGACCGATACGCAGCAACTCGAGGATACCCGGCCGGGTTTTACCCGCGCGGATTCGCCGCACACCGTGATGGACGAAAATCCGGTTGTTGTAGTCCAGCGGCACCACATCGGCCACCGTACCCAGCGCTACCAGGTCGAGAAACTGCGCCATATTCGGCTCGGGTATACCCTGGCCGGCAAACCAGTCCTCCTCTCGAAGGCGTTGTCGCAATGCCGTCATCAGGTAAAATATGACGCCGACACCGGCAAGGGCCTTGCTGGAAAAGCCGCAATCGGACTGGTTTGGATTGACGATAGCAGCGGCTGCCGGCAACTCGGCGCCCGGCAAGTGGTGGTCGGTAACCAGCACGTCTATGCCCCGATCGCCGGCAGCGGCAACGCCCTCGATACTGGATATGCCGTTATCTACGGTAACGATCAATTCCGCACCACGGGCGGCGGCCATATCGACAATCTCCGGGGTCAGGCCATAGCCGGTCTCGAAGCGATTGGGTACCAGGAAATCCACCCGTGGGTGACCAAATGCCCGCAATGCCGTCAATGCCAGGGCGGTGCTGGTGGCGCCATCGACATCGAAGTCACCGACCACCAGCACGGCGCGCTGCTGTTGTAGCGCCTGCCACAGGATCTCGACTGCTCCATCAATGCCGGCAAGGCCGCCAGGCGGCAACAATCCACTCAGGGGATAGCGGAGGTCCTCGTCGGCCCCGACACCGCGACTGCTATAAAGATGGGCTAGCAGTGCGGGCAAGCCGTTTGCGGTCGACAGTGTCTCATCACCCTCGCGGCGGGAAATTCCCGGGCTCACGTGGTAGAGGAAATATTGTCGGCGATAAAACCCTGCACCACGGCCAGGTCCTGCTCCAGCACGGTGTAACGCTCATCCCGTTGGTACAGGTCATTCATATAGTGCGGCAGGTGCGGCGCCTCACTCTGCCCCGCACGCATCACCGCATCGGGAAACTTGGCGGGATGTGCGGTCGCCAACGCCACCATCGGCGTGGCGCTGTTCCTGCGGCATTGCCGGGCGGCCTCGACGGCAATAGCGGAGTGGGGGTCAAGCAGGTATTCAGTGGCCTCGAAAACCTGCTCAATCGTGGCAATAGTGCTCGCATCATCGACTGCATGGCTGTCGAACACCGCTCTTGCCCGCTCAAACACGGCATCGGGTACCGACACGGTTTCGCGGTTGAAGCGCTCCATCAGCTCGGCCACCGCCAGGCCGTCCCGCTGGTACAGATCGAACAGGGCACGCTCAAAATTACTGGAGATCATGATATCCATGCTGGGCGACAGGCTGTGCATCAACTCGTGCTTCTCATACTGGTTCCGGCACATAAAGCGGTGCAGGATGTCATTGGCGTTGGTGCCGATGATCAATTGCTCGATCGGCAGGCCCATATTCTTTGCCAGCCAACCGGCGTAGATATCGCCAAAGTTGCCGGTGGGCACGGAAAACGACACCGGCCTGTGGGGTGCGCCCAGGGACAGGGCGGAGTAAAAATAGTAAACGATCTGGGCCATGATGCGCGCCCAGTTGATGGAATTGACCGCCACTAACTGCAGGCCCCCGGGGAGAAAGGACTGATCCGCAAAGCTCTGTTTGACCAGTGCCTGGCAGTCGTCAAAATTGCCCTTGACGGCGATGTTATGAATATTGTCTCCGGCGACTGTCGTCATCTGCCGCCGCTGGACTTCCGACACCCGCTCGTGGGGGTGCAGGATAAAGATATCGACATGTTTGCAACGCCGACACCCCTCTATGGCCGCGGAACCGGTATCGCCGGAGGTGGCGCCCATAATGACCACATGCTGTTGCCGCCGCTCCAGCACATGGTCGAAGAGCCTGCCCAACAGCTGCAGGGCAAAATCCTTGAACGCCAGGGTGGGACCGTGAAACAGCTCCAGCACCCACTCGTTGTGGCCAATCTGCACCAGCGGCGCCACCGCATCGTGGCGAAACTGGGCATAGGTGTCATCGACGATGGCTTTGAGCTCGACGCCGTCGATGGTATCCGCGACAAAGGGCTGGATAATTCGATAGGCCAGTTCGTTATAGGGCAGGCCGGCCCAGGAGGCGATCTCGGCCGCATCGTATTGGGGTAGTGTTTCCGGCACGTAGAGCCCGCCGTCGCTGGCCATGCCCGCAAGCAAAACCTCTTCAAAATTCAATGCGGGGGCCTTGCCCCGGGTACTGATATATTTCACAAGGGTTGTCCTGTCAGTGTGCTCATAAGCTGTTTCAATACAGGGATGATCTAGCCGTCGAGGGGCTCGACCCGCATGCGGATCACGCTTCCCCTGACACTTTCAAGTGCCTCGATACCGGCAACGGCCTTTACCAACAAGCCCTCACGGGCGCGGTTTGTCAGTAGGATCAGGGGTACCGTGTCGGCCCCGGGCTGCGGCTCTTTCTGGATCAGGGCCTCTATGCTGATGCCGGCATCGCTCAGAATCTGGGTGATTTTCGATAATACCCCGGGCTGGTCCAGTGCCGCCATACGCAGGTAAAACGCCGTTTCAACCTCCTCGATCGCGACGATGGGCTCCGCAGGCAGGTCACTGCGGTGAAATGCCAGGTAGGGAACACGGCTGGCGTGGGGATTGTCCAGGCCACGCGCCACATCGATAATGTCCGCCACCACGGCCGAAGCCGTCGGCTCGCGGCCTGCGCCGGCACCGTAATAAAGCGTCGGTCCGACGGCATCGCCCTCCACCAGCACCGCATTCATCACACCGTTTACGTTGGCCAGCAGACGCTGCGCCGGGATCAGCGTGGGGTGTACCCGCAATTCGATACCGCTGTCGCTACGTCTGGCGATGCCGAGATGCTTGATACGATAACCCAGCTCCTCGGCATAGGCGACGTCCTGCAGGCTCACCTTGCTGATGCCCTCGGTGAAGACCTTGCGGAACTGCAGCGGGATGCCAAAGGCAATCGACGCCAGGATCACCAGCTTGTGCGCGGCATCGATACCCTCGACATCAAAGGTGGGATCGGCCTCGGCGTAACCCAATTGCTGCGCCTCGGCCAGCACCTCTTCGAAACCGCGCCCCTTGTCGCGCATCTCGCTGAGAATAAAGTTGCCGGTGCCGTTGATAATGCCGGCCAGCCACTCGATACGATTGCCGGCCAAACCCTCCCGCAGCGCCTTGATGATGGGGATACCCCCCGCCACAGCCGCCTCGAAAGCTATGTCGACGCCCTTGCTTGCGGCGCGCTCGAACAAGGCATTGCCATGCTCCGCGATAAGCGCCTTATTGGCCGTAACCACGTGCTTGCCGTTGTCGATGGCGCGCTCCACCAGAGTTCGCGCCACATCACAGCCACCGATGGTTTCCACCAGTATGTCCACCGCCGGGTCATCGGCGACGTCAAAGATATCCCTGCTCACAGGGGTGTCGCCGGTCGGGCAGTCGGGATTGTCGCGGCGAGCACCGACATGGACGACCTCGATACCGCGCCCGGCACGCGCCTGGACCAGGTCCGCATTGCGGTGTAACACCTGGTAGGTACCGCCCCCTACCGTACCCAGACCACAAATACCGATCCCAACTGGCTTTGACATGCATACCTCATGAACTGAACAGAACGACAAAACGGATCGCGGCCGCATCGGCGGCCGCGAAACAGCGTATTTTCCCTGAAAACCAGCCCGCGGGCCAGTGGCTTTCGCGAATGGCTATAAGCCCAATTGCGAGGCCAGCTGAGCGGGCTCGACATAGCCCTTGAGCAAGGTGCCGTCGTCGAGCACGATGCCCGGGGTACCACTCAGGCCGAACTCCCGGGCCAGGGCATACTGGGCATCGATAGTTTGCTCCTTGCATTGATTGGACGGCAGGCTGCCACCGTTTTTCAAGGTGGTCAGGGCTTGCTTCGGGTCATCCGCACACAGTGCGCTCACCATCATCTCGCGGGAGCCGTCAAAAATCGGAAAGGAGAAGTAGCGCACCTCGATGCCCATCTTGTTCAGTTCCGGGACATCGTTGTGGAACTTCCGGCAATAGCCGCATTTGGCATCGGTAAATACCGCCACCCAGCGTTTGGCGCCCTGCTCCGGAGTAAACACGATCAATTCGTCCTTGTCGAAGGCCTCGATCTTGCTCACCCGCCCGCCTTTGCGCTTCACCTCACTGACGTTCTCCAGCTTGCCCTGGCGAGTGGTAAACAGGTCGCCGCTGATAAAGTACTCCGCATCGGGAGTCACCAACAGCAGGGGGCCATTGACCATTTGCACACTGTACAGTCCTTCGATAACGCTGGGCTCAATGGACTGAACGTCGAAACCGGGCATCACCTGGGCAAACTTTGCCTTGATTTGCTGCTCTACAGCGGCGATATCCGCCGCAATGGCGACTAAAGGAGCCAGAACCGCACCCACCAACACTACACTACGAAAAAGGTTTTTCATTCATCAACTCACAAGTTAAAGACACAAATTGGATGTCGCCATGGGCATATGGTTCCCGTCAACCGCGCGGATGGTGCTCTGCGTGCAAGTCCTGCAAGCGCGCCCGGGCCACATGAGTATATATCTGCGTTGTCGATAGATCACTATGACCCAACAATAATTGCACTACCCGCAAGTCGGCGCCATGGTTGATCAGGTGGGTAGCGAAGGCATGGCGCAGGGTGTGGGGAGACAAGGCGGTGCGAATCGCCGCCTGGCTCGCATAGTGCTTGATGCGATACCAGAACGCCTGTCGCGTCATCACCTCCCTGCGGCGCGACAGGAACACACCGTCGCCCTGCGCCCCCCCCGCCAGCTCCGGCCGGGATTCATCGAGGTACCGGAGCAACCAGTCCCTGGCCTCTTCCCCCATGGGTACCAGGCGCTCCTTCGAGCCCTTGCCCATGATGCGGATCACACCCTGGTTGAGGTTGAGCTGCGACAGCTGCAAGGACACCAGCTCGCTGACGCGCAGGCCGCAGGCGTAGAGCAGTTCCAGCATGGCTTTGTCACGCAGGCCGATGGGGTCCTGCAGATCCGGCGCACCGAGCAACTGCTCGACGTCCTCCTCGGACAGGGTTTTGGGCAGGGGCCGCCCCAGCCGCGGGCTGTCGATCTCCAGGGTGGGATCCTGCTCGAGCCGGTTTTCACGCAGCAGGTAGCGGTAGAAACTTCGCAAGCTGGACAGCAAGCGGGCGCAGCTGCGGGCCGATGCACCGGACTGAAGCTTGCAGGCAAGATAGCGCTCGATATCCTCGCGGGCCACCGCGGGAAGTGCCAAGCCCTGGCCCGCCAGCCAACGGGAGAATGCAAGCAGGTCCGAACGATAGGAATCCAGGGTGTTTTGCGACAGGCCGCGCTCCATCCACATGGCATCGATCCAGGTTTCGATTTGTGCTGCTGCCACGATTTCTGTCACTTATTAATCTTAGTGCTTTGATATTACCAGGATACAGTATTGACGAAGGAGCCGGGGCTTCCAGATCAGGACTGTGCGAGGCATGGACGCCGAGCCCAAGACTCCAGGGATGGATTCCCGGCGTGTCCTGGGCTGGAAGACCCGGGTCCTTGCCCAAAGCAAGAAGAAATGCCGGTCTCATCGGCATTGCTCTAAAGTAAGTGCTATTCGATACCGTCCCAATAATAAAGGGTGGAGACCCACCCTTTATTTGTACAACCCGATAATGCAGCCCTAATTGAGCTTTTCCCGAATGCGAGCCGCCCGTCCGGCCAGGCCACGCAGGTAGTACAGTTTAGCGCGTCGCACAGCACCCCGGGTTTTTACGGTAATAGTCTCCAGCGCGGGGCTGTAGGTCTGAAATGAACGCTCCACGCCGATGCCGTGGGACAATTTGCGAACGATAAACGATGAATTGAGGCCACGGTTACGCTTGGCGATCACCACGCCCTCAAAGGCTTGCAGGCGCTCGCGGTTGCCCTCTTTGACTTTGACATGGACGATGACGGT
>JAUXCW010000046.1 GCA_030618705.1 Gammaproteobacteria bacterium
ACGCCGTTTCCGGGTGGGCATCAAAACGAGGAAAGTGACAGTGGAACGTGAATCCATGGAGTTCGATGTTGTTATCGTTGGTGCCGGCCCTGCGGGCTTGTCTGCAGCCTGTCGAATCATGCAGCTCGCCAAGGAAAAAGAGCAGGAAATCACGGTCTGCGTCGTCGAAAAGGGCTCTGAGGTCGGTGCCCACATACTGTCGGGCGCGGTGCTTGAACCCCGGGCGTTAAACGAGCTATTCCCGGACTGCAAGGAACAGGGCGCCCCACTTGGTATCGAAGTATCCGAGGACGCCTTTTTCTATTACACCAGCGAGACTAAAGCCACTCGCCTGCCCAATATGTTTATTCCGAAGCCAACCCACAATGAGGGTAACTACATCGTCTCGATGGGCAATATCTGCCGCTGGCTTGCCGAGCAAGCCGAGGGCATGGGTGTGGAAATATACCCAGGCTTTGCTGCGGCGGAAGTGCTGTATCATGAAGACGGCCGGGTAAAAGGCATCGCCACAGGGGATATGGGCGTCTCCGCCAACGGCGAACACAAGGACAGTTACATGCCCGGCATGGAATTACACGCCAGGTACACCCTTTTCTCCGAGGGCTGTCGGGGCAACCTGGGCAAGGAGTTGATTGCAAGGTTCGCCCTGAACGAAGGCGTGGATCCCCAGCACTACGGCATCGGCATCAAGGAGATCTGGCAGATTCCCGAAGAAAAACACCGACCCGGCCTGGTGGTACACGGCCTGGGTTGGCCCCTGATCAAGAGCGGCTCCAGCGGTGGCGCGTTTCTCTATCATGCTGAAAACTGCCAGCTTTACATTGGCTTTATCACCGACCTGAATTATTCCAACCCCTATGTCAGCCCGTTTGAAGAATTTCAGCGCTGGAAGAAACACCCGGAGACCATCAAGTATCTCGAGGGCGGCGAACGGGTCTGCTACGGTGCCCGGGCATTGTCCAAAGGTGGCCTCAATTCACTGGTCAAAATGCATTTTCCCGGTGGCTTGTTGATCGGCTGTGATGCCGGCACCCTGAACAGCGTCAAAATTAAAGGCAACCACACCGCAATGAAAAGCGGCATGATCGCGGCCGAAGCGGTGGTGGAGGCTCTGGCCCAGGGCGAAAGCGCTCCCGCCGACCTGGCGAATTACGCCGAACTGTTCAAAGCTTCGTGGGCCTACGAAGAGCTCTATACCTCGCGCAATTTTTCCGGTTATATGCACAAGTTCGGCGGCCTGATTGGCGCCGGCATGGTCTGGCTCGACCAAAATATATTTGGCGGCCGCATGCCTTTCACCCTGCACGACAGCAAAGAGGATTACGCTGCGCTCAAGCCCGCCGCCGAGTGCAAGCCCATCAGCTACGACAAGCCGGACAACAAGATCACCTTTGACAAGCTTTCATCGGTTTTTCTCTCCAACACCAACCATGAGGAAGACCAACCCTGCCACTTGAAACTGATCGACCCATCCATTCCCATCGATAAAAACCTGCCTCTGTATGACGAACCGTCGCAGCGCTATTGTCCCGCCGGCGTGTACGAGGTGGTAGAAGACGAGGACGGCAGCAAACGCTTTCAGATCAACTCGCAAAACTGTGTTCACTGCAAGACCTGCGACATCAAGGATCCTGAGCAGAACATTGTCTGGACAACACCCGAGGGTACCGGTGGCCCGAATTATCCCAATATGTAGATTGGTCGCGCATCGCATTCAGGACATCGTATGCCAGTGGTCGAATGAATTCGACCGGCGGTGCCTGCCGACCGGATCAAAGTGAAAAGAACTGGCTGCTACTCCAGACTCCCGACCGACCCCCGTGCTCGACGGCAATATCCGCCAACTCGTAGTAGACAGGTCGGCTGAGTCTGGCTTGCAGGCCATCGCGAACGTGGATATAGGGTTTGCTGTGCCCGGCCTCCGACCTCAGCACAATCGGGTGATCGACACCGGCGCACACCTCGTCACCGACATTGGTCACAAAGAACAGGCAATCCTGCCCGGCTTCTCGCCGGGATGCCATCGCAACCGCGATAAAAGGCGCGTCTTCGACTTCGATCTGCCACTTTTCTACCGGTGTAACCAGGACATAGCCCCTGTCGTCCTCATATCGCAGAATCGACGCGAACAGCTTGACCAGCTCAAAGCGCACGATCTCGTCTCCCTCATGGAACCAGCGGCCATCACCCGCGATACGGATATCGATAACACCACTGAACGGAGGATCCCAGTTCTCCAGTGGCGGCCGCGCACCGGGATCGAGTTGCTCCAGCATGCGCTGGACTGCATCGGTCATATCAGAGGACGCGTACGTTGATAATACCTTCGAGTGCCGTCAGCTCTTCCAATAACGCCGCCGAGGGTGTGGATTCGACATCGATCAGGTTATAGGCGATATCACCGCGGCTTTTGTTGAGCAAGTCGATGACATTGATATCGGCATCGGCCAATACCGAGGTTAAATGGCCCAACATTTTGGGAATATTATTATTGATAATCGCCAGCCTCGTGCCGCTGGTGCGCTCCAATTGCAGAGCAGGAAAGTTGACTGAATTACTGATATTGCCGTTTTCCAGAAAGTCCTTCAATTGTCGCGCAACCATTACAGCACAATTGTCTTCTGCCTCATCGGTACTTGCGCCGATATGGGGCATACAGACATTTCCCTCCACACCGAGAAGGTCGGGGTGGGGGAAATCGGAAATATACTTGCGCAAATGGCCGCCCTCGAGAGCGGCTTTGATGGCGGCGACATCGACGATTTCATCCCTGGCGAAATTTAGCAGTACCGCTCCCGGGCGAAAACCCTTGAGAGCTGCAGCGTCAACCAGGTTCCTCGTGGAATCCAGTGCCGGCAGGTGCAAGGTGACATAGTCGGCCCTGGCGAACAGGGAGGGCAGGTTTTCCATCTTCTTCACATCGCTGGGCAGGCGCCATGCGGCCTCGACTGAAAGCGCCGGGTCATAGCCGATTACGTCCATACCGAGCATCAGCGCGGTCTGTGCGACGCGGGAGCCTATGGCGCCCAGACCGACCACACCCAGTGTCTGCCCTGCCAACTCGTTGCCTTTAAACTGCTTTTTCTCCTTCTCCAGCAGCGCGCTCATCGCCTTGTAATCGTCCATAGACGACAGGGTCTTCGCGTACTCGATGCCCTCCAGGATTCCCCTCGAGCCGAGCAACAGCCCGGCCATGACCAGCTCCTTGACTGCATTGGCGTTAGCGCCAGGGGCATTGAACACGGGAATACCGCGCTCAGTACAGGCTGCCACGGGAATATTATTGACGCCGGCGCCGGCCCGGGCTATTGCCCTGACGGTATCACCGACATCATCCATAGTGAGCTTGTAGCTGCGCAACAGAATCGCATCGGGATGGCCGATCTCACTGGCCACCTCGTAGTTTTCCCGGTCCAGTTGCTCCAGGCCTTTAACCGATATCTGGTTGTAGGTACGAATCTTATACACGACATGTTTCCCTTCTGGCTGGGTTGGACTTTCGCGCAGCGTGCCGACATGGCCACGGCGCTGGTATTACGGCCTCAAAACAGATTTTCAAGACAGATGGTCAACTACTGGCTTTCAACTACAGGATTTTAACATCGGCCGATGCTTGCAGGGATGCCCGATACCCCTGAATAATACGTTCTGCTCGATACTGGCCCAGCACGCGCTTCATACTCGCTCTGGAAGCCTCGTCCAGGTCAGCAAGGGAGCCGGGTTCTACCTTGTCCACGGCAATGACAGCGACATTGCCGTCCTCCAGGGTTTTAACACTGTAGCTGCTGCCGCCCGGTATCGGCGGACTGAGCTGGAACGCCGCCGCCGCTATTTCCATCGGTATGCCGGCGATATTGTTTCGGCTAATCGCCTCGAATTCCTCGTGGTTCACACCCTCACTCTCAGCAAGAACCGACAGCAGCTGGCCACCCTCTACGGCGGTCACCATATCTTGTGCTCTCTGCTCCATATAGGCTGTCGCCTTCTCCTTGAGCAGGCGAGCGGACAGCTCGCTTTCGACTTGAGCAAATGCAATGGGCTCGGCGGGCACGCGCTCGGCTATTCGCAACACGAGCGCATGGGTCGGCGAAAGTTCAACCACCTCGCTATTGGCCCCCTGTTCGAGAACAGCGCTGGTGAACGCTTCCGCGACCAGCCGACTATCGGCGAACAGGCCTGTCTCGCTGCCGTCACGACTGAACTGGCTGGACTGGCTGGTTCGTATTTGCAACTGCTCGGCCACGGACTGCAAATCCGCGGCGTTAAAACTGATATCTTTAAGTTCCTCGAGTTTCACCGCATAGGCGGGCTCGGCCTTTACCAACTGCAACTGCTGCCGAATCTCCTCGCGGCGCGATTCAAAGCTGGGAACCTCTGCCTGTTCAAGCTCTGTGAGCATGACCAGGTGCCACCCGGCATCGGTTTTAAGCGGGCTGGAAACCTCCCCGGTCTGCAAGTCCGCAAGCGCCGCCTCAAAGGTTTCGGGAAAGGCGGTGCCATCGGAGTAGCCAAGGTCGCCACCCATCTCTCGCGAACCGACGTCCTGTGAAAATTCCCGGGCGAGGTCGCTGAACGCTTCACCCGCGGCAATGCGCTCTGCGATGCCGGCAAGTTTTATCTGCATTTGCTCATCGTCGCTACCGTCTTCCACTTCCAGCAATATGTGTGCGGCACGACGACGCGTGGCGAGCTCGGCATCGGCGATGCTCGCCTCATAGGCGGCACGTACTTCACTTTCTTCGATATCGTCGTTAAAGTCCTCCAGGCGCAGCTCGATGTACTCCACCGCGACTGTTTCATCCGTAACGAAGTCATCCGGGTGCGCGTCGAAATAGCTTCGAACCTCTTGCTCACCCAGCGATACGGTCGCCATTGCCCGATCAACTGTCAGCAGAGCGTATTCGATATCCCGTTTCTGGCCCGATATGCTGGCGGCAAGCGCCATATCCGCGTCGGTGACAAACTCTGTTGCCACCGTCCCGCTGATCAACTGATTAACCAGCAGTTGCATCTTCATCGCTTCTTTATAGTTCGTGGGTGTCATACCGCTACTGCGTATCAACACATCGAAGCGCTGCGGTGAGAACTTGCCGTCCTCCTGAAAGTCGGTCTGCTGCGTAATAGCCTGGTCAACCATGCGCTCAGAGATCACCAGCCCCCTCGATTCCGCCGCTGACTCAAGCAGGCGTTGTTGAATCATTTGCTCCAGTACCGGCCCTCTCAAAAGGGTCTCATCGAGTTGCGATGCATCGACCTTGTCGCCCATACGCGCCAGCATCTGCTGCCGTTGACGATAGACTTGCTGATTGAGCTCAAGCTCGGAGATCGATTTACCGTTGACCTCGGCGACATCGGGATTACCCGAGTCGAGAAAAAACGCATCCACACCCCACAGCACGAACGGAATCGTGATGAGACCAATGATGACCCGTGCAATAATGCCCTGAAGATTCGCCCGAATTCGTTGCAGCATCGATAACTCCCGATAGCTGTAGTTGATATAAACGTTAGTTGATATCAGCGTTAGCTGATATACACGCTGAAAAAAACTGTCGAAATAACCAGCTCACAAAGAGCTTTCGTCAAAAAAAAAAGCGCACCAGATCCGGTGCGCTTTTAGTTCTGCACTCTCTGAATTCCCGCTGTGAACTCAATAATGGCGGAAACTCAAAGCAGCATCAATTTACAGCGTCTTTCAACGCCTTGCCGGCTTTGAAGCTGGGCACTTTGGCCGCTGCAATTTCGATGGGTGCGCCGGTCTGCGGATTGCGCCCCGTACGCGCGGCCCTGTCTTTCACAGAGAATGTACCAAAGCCGACCAGCACCACTTGATCGCCCGATTTCAGTGAACCGGTAATGTTATCAATAACCGCATCAAGTGCGCGGGTGGCAGATGCCTTGGAAAGATCAGCTGATTCAGCAATAGCATCGATAAGTTCAGATTTATTCACAGTAGTCCCCTTAGTAAAATAGCTTCGAGTAGCCCAATTGAATTGATTTGATTTGTTTTTGGTAAAGTGATGTTGGTAATTTATAGGCCGGATGGTCGTTTCCGGAATATTTCGGCCTTTATACCAAGCACATTATTGCGGGTCAAGAAAGTTAAGCCCAACATCGGTTTATTTAGAGGGTATTGGCAAATACCTGGCAATTTATACCCCTTAACCGCATAAACACTTGACTCACTGGAAATTACAGAGTTAATGCGTGTTAATGCGCGCGGCTCGGCTCGCAGACACTTCCTTCGACGCGTCCTCCATACCCGCCATGTATTCTTCATCCGGTATCGGTTTGGGCATGCTTTCCAGTGCGATTTCCAGCACCTCCTCGATACACTTGACCGGCTTGATCTCGAGGTCCTGCTTGATATTGTCGGGAACCTCCTTGAGATCCGGCAGATTTTCTTCGGGAATAATTACGACCTTGATTTTTCCACGGTGCGCGGCCAGCAACTTTTCTTTTAGACCGCCGATGGCGAGCACTTGCCCTCGAAGGGTAATTTCACCGGTCATCGCCACATCGCCTTTAACCGCAATCCCGGTCAAGACAGAAACCATTGCCGTGCACATCGCTATACCAGCACTGGGACCGTCTTTTGGCGTGGCACCCTCGGGCACATGGATGTGGATATCGGTTCTCTCATGATAGTTCGCGGGAACACCCAGGGACTGGGACCGACTGCGCACCACAGTTGTCGCCGCCTGTATCGACTCCTGCATGACATCGCCGAGAGAGCCGGTTTTGACATGACGGCCCTTGCCGACAACCGCCGAGGCCTCGATGGTGAGCAGGTCACCGCCGGCTTGAGTCCACGCCAGGCCGATTACCTGCCCAATCTGGTTGTTTTCCTCTGCCTGGCCGAATTTACATTTGCGCACACCGAGGAAGTGTTCGGTTTTCTCCCCATCGACGATGATGGGTATCCCCGACGTTTTCTGAATAATCTCCTTGACCGCCTTGCGGCATATTTTTGCTATCTCTCGCTCGAGCCCTCGAACACCTGCTTCCCGGGTGTAATAGCGTATGACTTCCTGCAGGCAATCGGCGGTTATATCCAGCTCTCCCTCTTTCAAGCCATTGCGTTCGTACTGCTTCGGCAGCAGGTACTTCAGCCCGATATTCAGTTTTTCGTCTTCGGTATAACCCGGTATGCGGATAACCTCCATGCGATCCAGCAGTGGCGCCGGAATATTCATCGAGTTCGCCGTACACAGGAACATGACTTCAGACAGATCGTAGTCCACTTCCAGGTAGTGATCGTTAAATGACTTGTTTTGCTCCGGATCCAGCACTTCGAGCATGGCGCTCGCCGGGTCGCCGCGATGATCCATTCCCATCTTGTCGATTTCATCGAGCAGGAACAGCGGGTTCTTGACCCCTACTTTGGACATCTTCTGCACAATCTTGCCCGGCAGCGAGCCAATATACGTCCTGCGATGACCGCGTATTTCTGCCTCGTCCCGTACTCCTCCCAGGGCCATACGGACAAATTTCCGGTTGGTGGCTCGGGCAATCGATTCACCCAGGGAGGTTTTACCCACTCCTGGTGGGCCCACCAGGCAAAGTACGGGACCGTTCAGTTTCCTCACGCGTTTTTGCACGGCGAGGTATTCGATAATCCGGTCTTTAACCTCTTCAAGCCCGTAGTGATCCCGGTCCAGCACGACTTCGGCTTTTTTCAGGTCGATACGAGCCGTGCTTCGCTTCTTCCAGGGGACACCGACCATCCAGTCGATATAGCTTCGCACTACCGATGCTTCAGCAGACATGGGGGACATCATTTTGAGTTTGGCCAATTCGGCGAGGGTTTTTTCCTTCGCTTCCTGCGGCATCCCCACCTCATCGATTTTCTGCTCCAGCATTTCGAGCTCGTTGGGCGCCTCCTCGAGGTCGCCGAGCTCGTTCTGGATCGCCTTCATCTGTTCATTCAGGTAATACTCGCGCTGGCTCTTTTCCATCTGGTTCTTGACGCGCCCGCGAATACGCTTTTCGACCTGGTGCAGATCAATTTCACCGTGCAACAGGGACAGCAGCATGTCTACTCGCTCATTGATATCCGGCAGCTCCAGAATCTCCTGCTTTTTCTCGATATTGAGCGACATATGAGCCGCAATCGTATCGGCAAGCCGGCCTATTTCCTCGATACCGCTTAACGAGGTCATCACTTCAGGCGGAACTTTTTTACTCAGGTTCACATACTGTTCAAATTGATCCATCAAGGAGCGAACCAGCGTTTCCTCTGCATTTTCCTCCAGTTTATTGCCAAAGAGGCGGCGCGCGGTTGCCTGGAAATAACCTCTCTCACTGTTGATGCTCTCGATCGATGCGCGGTAACCACCCTCCACCAAAACCTTGACGGTGCCATCGGGAAGCTTCAGCAACTGAAGAATTGTCGATACCGTACCAAGGCGGTAGATACCGTCCATTTCCGGGTCATCATCGGCGGCGCTTTTCTGTGCGACAAGAAGAACCTGTTTGTCACCGGCCATCGCTTGCTCGAGTGCCAGGATAGATTTTTCCCGCCCGACGAACAAGGGGATGACCATATGCGGATAGACCACTACATCCCGTAACGGCAACAGCGGCAACTCGACTGTCTCTACAGTACTCTTGAGGGGGTCATTCTCCACCTGGAACTCCACAATTCGAATAGGGGAACTTTTGAGCGATGAACACTGTTCACTCAATTATTAACAATAGCAAAAGATGGGGATCAGCAGGGAGTTTTCAAGGGTGAGGAAGCGGCAAATAACAAAAACTCGTAAGCACCGCAGGTAATTCAAGGCCAGCTGAATTACCTGCGGGCGAGTTACTCTTCAGGGGCGGCTTTCCTGGCCGGCGCCTCCGGAGTTTCGTAGACCACCAGCGGCTCCGAATCGCCAATTATGACAGACTCATCGATAACCACTTTGCTCACATTTTGCTCGGAAGGTATGCGGTACATCGAGTCCAGCAATACGGACTCGAGGATTGAACGCAAGCCGCGAGCGCCGGTTTTTCGCTCCATCGCCTTGGAGGCAATGGCCCGCAATCCGTCCTCGCGGAAATCCACATCCACGCCTTCCATATCAAACAATTTCGAATACTGCTTGGTCAGCGAATTGCGCGGCTCGGTAAGAATACGCACCAACGCTTCTTCGTCGAGCTCTTCAAGGGTTGCGATAACCGGCAAGCGACCGACAAATTCCGGAATCAGGCCGTAGCGAACCAGATCTTCCGGCTCCAGGTCAAAGAGTACTTCGCCGATATTACGCGCATTGTCCTTGCTCTTGACCTCGGCACTAAAGCCGATGCCGCCTTTTTCAGAGCGGTCTCGAATCACCTTGTCGAGGCCCGCAAATGCGCCCCCGCAAATAAACAGGATATTCGAGGTTTCTACCTGCAGGAACTCCTGCTGCGGATGCTTGCGCCCGCCCTGGGGTGGGACGGAGGCGACGGTACCCTCGATTAACTTTAACAAGGCTTGTTGTACACCCTCCCCGGATACATCACGGGTAATCGAGGGATTGTCGGACTTGCGTGAAATTTTGTCGATCTCGTCAATATAGACGATGCCCCTCTGGGCGCGTTCGACATCGTAATCGCATTTTTGCAGAAGCTTCTGGATAATATTTTCGACGTCTTCACCGACATAACCGGCCTCGGTCAAAGTGGTGGCATCGGCTATGGTAAAGGGCACATCAAGCAGGCGCGCAAGGGTTTCCGCCAACAGGGTCTTGCCACTGCCGGTGGGACCCACCAGCAGGATATTGCTCTTACCCAGCTCGACCTGGCTATCGGATTTACCTTTATCCTCGTAGCGAAGCCGTTTGTAGTGATTATAAACCGCTACCGCAAGCACCTTCTTGGCGCGAGCCTGTCCAATGACATACTCGTCCAGGATGCCATTGATTTCCTGTGGGGTCGGCAAGCTGTCGCTGGAACCCTCGGAACCGCTCTCCTGCACTTCCTCGCGGATAATGTCATTACACAGGTCTACGCATTCATCGCAGATAAAAACCGACGGGCCGGCAATCAATTTCCTGACTTCATGCTGGCTCTTCCCACAAAATGAGCAGTACAGCAGCTTACCCTTGTCTTCACTGCCGCGCGTGTCGTCTACCATGCACCTAGAACCTCAATATTTTCGACTCAAGACTTAAAGATGGGGATTTTTAGAGGATTTTGCAAGCAACTTTTGCCAGACTTGCAAAATATTCGCAAAATTCCTAGCTCTCACGATGCCCCAGAACCTGGTCGATAAGCCCGTAGGCCACTGACTGTTCGGCATTCATAAAGTTATCTCGCTCGGTGTCACGCTTGATGGTATCTATATCCTGGCCTGTATGTGTGGCCATCAGCTGGTTGAGCTTTTCCCGGATGATCAGGATTTCCCTGGCCGCGATATCGATATCGGTCGCTTGACCCTGGGCACCGCCACTGGGCTGGTGGATCATGGTGCGGGCATTGGGTAGCGCAAAGCGCTTGCCCTTGGTACCACCACAGAGTAAAAACGCCCCCATGCTGGCTGCCTGGCCGATACACATGGTGCTGACATCGGATTTGATAAAATTCATAGTGTCGTAGATAGCCAGGCCCGAGGTCACCGAGCCGCCCGGTGAATTAATATACAGGTGGATGTCCTTGTCAGGATTCTCGGATTCCAGGAAAAGCAACTGGGCCACGATCAGGTTGGCCATATGATCCTCGATGGGCCCCACGATAAACACCACTCGCTCCTTCAACAGGCGCGAATAGATATCGTAGGATCGCTCACCCCGGGCAGACTGCTCCACCACCATCGGCACAAGGCCCAGATTTTGCTCTTCTATTTTATTGTAGCCGCCGGGATTAATCACAGTTTTCTCCACTGATCAGTTGGTTTAAAGTCCTTACTTGAACATAATTAACAGCCCGGCATAAATCAAGCACGCATCCGGCCTTATCGAAACACATGAGCCGGGGCACAGGGGCTATTTCGATTTTTTGATCACGATTCCTGCCCGGCGGCGTCTTCCTCAACGCCTTCCACATCGGGCTCCGGCGGAGCCACCGCCTCCTCGTAGCTCAGCTGCACCTCGGTCAAAGAGGCGACAGCGAGGATTTTATCAACCGCGGCTTCCTCCAACACCGCGGATTCCACCGACTTCAGCAATTCCTCATTGCCGTAGTAGTAATTGACGACCTCGTCGGGATCCTGGTAGGTCGCGGCAATCTCCTCGACCATCTCGCGGACCTTTGCCGGGTCCGACTGCAGCTGTTCAGCTTTGATCAGCTCTCCAAGAATCAAGCCCAGTGCGACCCGTCGCTCCGCCTGCTCGGTAAACATTTCATCCGGCAGGATGGATGCGTCGAGCTGTGCCGCCGCCTCGCCAAACTGCTGGAACATCTGTTGCCGCAGGGTGTCTACCTCGCCTTTGACCAGGGCTATCGGCAGCGGCACATCGTGCATATCCACCAACTGATCCATGATTTGCTGCTTGAGCTTGTTGCTCACCGCTTTTTTCAGTTCCCGCTGCATATTATCTGCAACCTGCTCGCGAAACGCGGTTTCTCCCCCTTCAGAGACACCGTAGCGAGCAAAAAAGTCCTCGGTCAGTTCTGCCGGCTGGTGCTCGCAAACCTCGTTCAGCACAACTGCAAATTCGACAGCCGCGCCCTTAAGATCCTCATTGTGGTAATCCTCGGGGAAGCTCAACTGCAGGGTCTTTTCCTCGCCCGCCACCATACCGACGATGCCGTCTTCAAAGCCCGGAATCATGCTGCCCGAACCCAGCACCAGATCCGTTCCCTCTGCGCTGCCGCCGTCAAAGGCCTCACCATCCCGTGTGCCCTTGTAATCGACGTTCACCTGGTCTTCCAGGGCGGCGGCGCGATCAACCCCACCGTAGCCGCCCTGCTGCTTGCGAAAAACCTCGATCATACGATCGATATCGGCATCAGAAACCTCGGCCACAGCCTTCTCCACGGCAATGGCGCTCAGGTCTCTCAGTACCACATCGGGATAGACTTCGAAGGTGGCAACATAGGTCAGGTCCTTACCCGGCGCCATCTCCCTGGGCTCGATACTTGGCTGGCCCGCCGGCTGTAGCTTTTCCTTTACCACGGCCTCGTAAAAGGACTGGCTCATAACCTCGCCTATGACCTCCTGGCGCACGCCCTGCCCATAGCGCTGGCGCAATACCTTCATCGGCACTTTACCGGGCCGAAAACCATCGATACGGGCGTTTCCAGCCGCTTTTTGCAGACGTTTGTTGACTTCCTGGTCGATACGTTCGGCCGGCACCCCGACGGTCAACCTTCGCTCCAGACCGGTGGTTGTTTCAATAGAGACCTGCATTTGGATACCTCAACACTATGGCGCTCGCCAGCCTGACAGGCTCGAGCGACCAGGAAATTTATAATAAATGGTGCGGGTGGGGAGACTCGAACTCCCACGCCTTGCGGCACCAGAACCTAAATCTGGCGTGTATACCAATTTCACCACACCCGCGCACGGTGCCTTTTGCCCCACGGAAGATAACCCGCGGATTCCTAAGGTTGTAGTTTAGAAATCCACCCTATCTTATTGATACAGTGCAAGGTTATAGCTATAAACGCCAGATTACCGGCAACTGCAAGCGCTGCATTTTGCCACAATGTTCAGCCCCATTCAACACAGCCGAGCGGCCGGGCGACAAGTACCGTCGCCGCAGCGCCTCCGCACTGCTGCACCGCCGTACACGGCATCGTGCCAGGCACCAGGCTCGCCTGCTCGGCGACCAGGCTGATGCCCCCCAGTAATATCTCGCCTTCGATGGTCATCACCAGCGCGTAGCTGTTCGCGGTGGCGAGATCGAGGCTGCAGCCGGGGTCCAGCCGCCAGCGCTCGACCTCGAAGTCGTCAAAATCGACAATTCGCTCCACCAGCACGCCTTCAGCCCGGTGAATCAGCGTAAAAGCCTCTTCCTCCGGCTGCTCGAGTGCCATTAGCTCAACCGCCTCAGCGGTATCCCAGTGCCCCTGGGTCAGCACCTTCTGGGCGAAAGACAATATCCTGCGCTCGTAGACCGGGGTCTGGAATTCGACCGTGCGCACCCCGTGCTGCAGGGCGTGGGGTATATAGCGGGGGACTTTGACCACATCACCCACGCGCAATGGCACAAGCCGGGTAAAAGCCTGCATCTCGGCGCGTAAGTGCTGCTCCTGTTCAAGCAAACCAGGGGGTACGGACTCCAGCCAACGGCGAAGCTGCGCCGACGCCAGCGGTTCATCCAGGGCGATACCGTGCTCCAGTCGCAGCCCATCGAGCAAGCCATCGATCTCACGGCGGATCGACTCATAGGCCGCAACGCTGGCCAGATAGGCGGACTTGAAGCCCTGCGCGCTGTCGTAGGCAGCCAGTCGCTGGGAGTCGAAGCCAAAACGTATCGCCCCCTCCCCGCCGGGCCATGCCTCGCTATCGACGTGGGTGACGACATACACCTCACGCTTTTCCTCGTGCAATTCAAAATACAGGTCGCCCCAGACATCGGCGGCGAGAGGGTCAAGAATCTTGAGCAACACCAGCTCCCGTCGGCCGCCGGTGAGCCAGGGGGATACAGTTCCCAGCACCCAGGGCAGAGGAACCGACTCGCCCTCGCCTGCCAGCAACCGGCAGACGCCACGCTGTTCGACACCGGTATACCAGAGCTCCTGCCCCCAGGGCTTGGGAATGTGCAGCCGATCCAGGCGCAGCGGCTGGTCCAGCCGGAGGCGAGCCGGTTTCCCCGCCTCTTCGAGGGGGATATAACAGGCCTCGACCGGCTGCGCATCACCATTCTGGCACTGCACTGTCAGCTCAAAGTCGAATTGCTCTACCGCCGGCGCCGACATCCAGTACGTATCCAGCTCGACCCGGCAGGCCAGAGTCCGTCGCTCACCCTCCTGCCACTCCAGGCCCCTCACCTGCCGGTCGACCCATTGCCGGACGCTGCGCGCCGATTCAAATTTCACAAACTACTCCCACACGGCTAAGTGTCTGTCAGGCAGGCCGGGTCAAAGGCATAGCCACCCTGCAGCCAGTCGATGACCTCCCGGGCGCAGGGATGATCGAAACCCCCGTAATCCGCCAACAAGGCCTGCCTTGCGCTGCCGTCGATAGCATCGAGCCCGGGGCCACTGAAGCATTCGATATCTCGCTCTAGCAGCCTCGCCAGCCCTTCCGGACAGTGTTGTCGCACCGCGCCGGCAAAGTCTTCGTAACCGGACAGGGTGCTGAGCACGATGCGAGACAAGCACGCCTGGTTCATCGGGTTGACCAGGTGTCCCCGCAACCAATTCGGCGCACCGACAGGCCGGCCGCTAAAGGGCCGAAGGTGGAGCCGGCGACTCATCTTTTGACTGTCGTTCACCGGGTAATTGTCCCAGAGCACCGGCGCTCGCCCCATTGCCTCGCTGATCGCGCACACGGATTCGCTACTATAGGCAGCGGAGCAGACCCTGTCACCCGTCCAGAAAAAATCGATGGCCGGGTCCAGCATGCGCCCGAGATCCCGCCAATAATGATCGGGCATGGCGCCGAATACACGCTCGAGCACAGGGTCTTCACTGTAGTAGGTCGGACACATGATGACTCTGCCGGCAACAGTGTTTGCGGCGATGTCCGCCACCATCCGCGCCTGCAAGCCGGCGAGCCCCGGCAGGTCTCCGCGCATATCGTCAAACAGCACGCAGAGGATATCCGGCTGAAGGCGGTCTATTTCCCGCAGTTTGTTCCGCAGCCGCGACCGGGTGGTTTCGTCATAGTCCAGATAGGCTTCGAATGGCGACAGACCCACACCCCACAGGACGCCCTGGCCGCGGCAGTGTGCGCCCAGCTCCTGTAACTGCAAAAAGGTTTCACGGGGCCAGGCATCGGCCCAGCTGCGTCGCAGATAGGGGTCGGACTTGGGCGCATAAACATAGCTGTTGAGTTGCCCTTGACTGAGGAGATCGATGCTGGAGCGCCGATCTTCCCAGGACCAACTGCGGCCGAAGAAACCCTCGATGATGCCGCTCAAGTAAACACTCACGGGCTCAGGTCCCGGCCCGACAGGGAAACAGGCGATCAAAATTGGCGCTGGTCGCCTCGGCGACACATTGCAGAGACACCCCTTTGATAGTGGCGACGGCCTCGGCAACCTGGCGTACGTGGGCGGGCTGGTTTGCCTTGCCCCGGAAGGGAACCGGAGTCAGGTAGGGTGCGTCCGTCTCCACTAACAGACGATCCAGGGGGAGTTTGCCAACCACATCGCGCAGTTCGCCGGCATTG
>JAUXCW010000323.1 GCA_030618705.1 Gammaproteobacteria bacterium
TTGTTGCAGGATATTAGCGAAGAGGTTTTACTGCCGATGCCGGCGCCCGCCTACGTGGTGACGGATAGCCCGGAAAAACTCAAAGGCGCGGTGGGTGAGGAAGAGCATATGCTCCTGATACAGGAGCTGGGCCGGCACTTTAACAATGCGGAGCGCGAGATCATCATCGTGACACCGTATTTCATACCTCGGCGGAGTGGAGTGGAGGTTATCAACGGCTGGCTGGAGCGGGGCATACGGGTGGTCGTGGTGACCAATTCCCTGGCGTCTACCAATCACGTGCCGGTGCATTCCGCTTACCGCCGTTATCGCAAAAAACTGCTCGAGGCGGGGGTGGAGATTTATGAGGTCAAGGTCGACGCGGTACAAAAAAAGGCCAGCCCCGGCCCGGAGGCAGAAAGCCTGACCTTGCATACCAAGGCGGTGGTGTTCGATCGCGAAGTACTGTTCATAGGTTCGCTCAACTTCGACCCTCGCTCTATAGAAATCAACACCGAGATGGGCGTCTTTATCGAGTCGCTCGAGGTGGCCAGGGATTTTGTGCAGACTGTCGGCGAGGGCCTGGCCGCGACCACTTACTCGGTGCAGCTCAATGACAAGGGCAAGCTGTACTGGGTCTATGAACATGACGGCGAGCGGCAGGAGTTTGACAAGGAGCCGAATACCAGCGCCTGGCGTCGCTTTGTTACCGGTTTCTACGGCATCCTGCCGATAGAAAGTCAGCTATGAGGATTGGGGGCATCCTTCGATCAGAACATATTACTGGTGCCGACGTAGGCCTTGTATTCGCCGGTATCCGGGTTGTAGCCGATATCGACGCGCAGCGAGGTATTCACCAGGGAGCGGATCTTCCAGCGGACGCCCACGCCCACGGTATAGGACAACTCGGCCAGGTTCACTTCGCCCCGCTCCCAGGCGTTGCCGACATCGGTAAAAATATTCCAGCGAAAGGCCGGGTAACGGGGTATCGGGATCAGCCAGTTAAGGTTGAGCAGGGCGAATACATCGCCGATGGGTGAGCTGTCGTCCAGTATCCCGCGCATGCTGCCGCTGCCGCCGAGTTCGAACACACCTTCCTGGCCCATATTGTAGCCGCCCCGCAGCTGCATATTGATATTGCTCCACACCGGCACGTGTATCGGTTGGTAGAGGCGCCAGAACACGCCGAAATTGGTGTAGTTGTCGGTGGAGCCCAGGGACGCACGGCCAAAGCCGATGTCCACGCCATACTCCTGGCCGGAGCGGTAGAATTCATGGTCGTTGACGGCGACAAAGGCGACGGCGGTGGAAAAATTGACCACACGGTAGTCGTCTTCGAGAAGGGGAGATCCGCTGGCCGCGACCTGGTAGTTTCGGTTCCAGAGGATGCCCGCGATACCGATCCAGCCCTGGCTCGGCTCGATTCGTCCCAGCCAGCGGGAGGCGGCAAGATCAAAACTGTCGATATAGTCGTAGTATTCCCCCACCACATTGCCGAATTCGTCCTCGCTCTCGGTGAGCGTACGTTTGCGCTTGATTCCCCCGCCGATGCCGTAGACCGTGCCGGGTATTTTCGGCACCCGGTAGCCCAGATCGATGCTTTGCTCGGTTTCACCATCCGCCTGGTTTTGCTGTTCGACCTCGAGTGTGGCGGTCTGGTTGAGGCCAAAGACATTGTCCCAGGTGATATCGCCGCCGTAGCTGACGTCGCCATCGGTGTTGCGGCTCACGGTGGGGATGGGCAGGATGTACCATTTTTCTGTGACGGTAAAAGTGACGATAACCCCGTGTTCGCCCTGTTCTGCTTTCGCCCAGACCATTTTGAACAGGTGCAGGTTTTGAATCGATTGCCGGGAACGGATCATATTTTCGACGGTGAACAGGTCGCCGACCTGAAATAACAGCTCCTCCCTTAGTATGATGTCCCGGGTGGTGTTATTGCCCTCGAAGTGGATGGCCTCGATGGTCGTATTTTCCATCTCGGCCAGGCTCTGTGCGTCAAAGCGCGCTTTGCAGGCATAGGGGCTGCGGGGGGGCTTGCCGAAGCCCCAGACCCGCATGACATGCCATTTTTCCACGAGCACGAAGGTGACGACGATGCCCTCGGCATTTTCGCTGACCAGTACCTCGGCGGTGTCAAATTTCCCCAGGTCGAGCAGGTCTTCCCTGGCTTTGGCCAGGTGCCCGGGCTCGAGCAGGTTGCCCTCGCCGAATTCCAGCTCGTTGCAAAGGACGTCGTCTTCCACATCCTCGTTGCCGTCGAAGTGGATTTCCACCACGGGGCGCCCTGCGTAATCCGCATAAGTGTCCTCCACGGCCAACGAAGAGGTGGCCAGAAGTAAGCACAGTGGTATGAGCAGAAAGCGCAGGATCGGCATGGGCTGAGTGTTGTTCCCCTACTACAACACTAGCCCATACCGGCTACTTTTGCCCACTGCGGAGCGGATGGATTCAGGGTGCCAGGTCCAGCCACTGTTGCAGTTGGCGGCCGACATCCTCAATTTCCTCGATGCACACGCCGTGCTCCACCGGGTAGGTCTCATAGCCTGGTTGGTAGCCCATGGAGCGGAGGATCTGGCACGCCTCGTGTCCCAATTCCTCTGCCACCATCGGGTCCCGGCTGCCGTGGTAGACCTGGATGGGCAATTCGCGGTTGGCGGGGTTGGGCTCGATGGTCGCCGCGGTGGCGAAGTACGAGGACAGAGCCAGCAGGCCGGCCAGTGGTTGTGGATAGGTCAGCGCTCCCTGGTAGGCGACCGCCCCGCCCTGGGAGAAACCGGCAATGACGATGCGCCGGCTGGGAATGCCGCGCTCGATTTCGCGGTCGATGAGCTTATGCAGTTCCGCCGCCGAGGCCAGTAACTGGGTGAGGTCGACACGGCGCCCCAGGGAGATATCGGTAATATCGTACCAGGCGGGCATCACCATGCCGCCGTTGATGGTCATGGGTATCGCCGGGGCATGGGGGAAGATAAAGCGCACGGCGGCCCCGGCAGGCAAGCCCAACTCCGGAACGATAGGTTCAAAGTCGTGGCCGTCAGCACCCAGGCCGTGGAGCCAGATGACGGCGCTGTCGGCGGCGGTGGCGGGTTCGATTTCTACACAGGGCAATACAGGCATGGGGCTTTCCATTGGAGATGTGGGGCCTTGGCGATGAGGGCTTTGGCGATGCGGGGCAGTTTACCGCGTATTCGGATGCCCGGTCGAGTCGTGATCCTGGTCCGGGTGTCGCTGCTGACACCGGTTGCAATTGGCCGGTTGGAATGTTGAAATCAGGCGCTAGTCAGCAGAAGGTTATAACAATGAATCAGACCTCAGGCCAGTGGGATACCCTGATTAAAAGCGCCCTGGTGTTCGACGGCAGCGGGGCGCCGCCGCGGCAACTGGATATCGCCATCACCGACGGCAGAATCGCCGCGCGAGGCGAATCCCTGGTGGGCGATGCCGGCGAGCTTATCGATGCGCAGGGGCAGTGGCTGATGCCGAGTTTACTCGATATTCACACCCATCTCGACCTGGAGGTCGAGTTGGAACCGGGCTTGTCGGAAGTGGTGCGCCACGGCACGACTACAGTGTTAGTGGGCAATTGCAGCCTCGGCGTTTCCTTTGGTAAACAGCAGGTGGGCGAGCAGAATCCCATTGTCGACTGTTTTACCCGGGTGGAAAATATCCCCAAAAAGGTGCTTAACAAAATTGTCGAAACAGTGAGTTGGGATAATCCCGGCGACTATATGGACCACTTCGATCAGCTGCCGCTGGGCCCCAATATCGCCACCCTGCTACCCCACTCCATGCTGCGGGTAGAGGT
>JAUXCW010000097.1 GCA_030618705.1 Gammaproteobacteria bacterium
GAGCCGCCACCCACGGAACCACCGCCGCCCACGGAGCCACCACCGCCCACGGAGCCACCGCCCACGGAGCCACCACCTACGGAACCACCGCCCACGGAGCCGCCACCGACGGAGCCGCCACCCACGGAACCACCGCCGCCCACGGAGCCACCGCCGCCGATAGAACCACCACCGCCGATAGAACCACCACCGGAGCCACCGGAACCGCCGTCGGAGGAGAATATGGACGACAGCTTTGTCGGTGCCCGCGAAATCAGCGCCATAAGTATCCAGCAGGGAAGTGTTTTCAATACCCGTCTTCCCGGTGACCTGGTGGATATCTATACCTTCGAAGCGGCGACCAGTGGTAGCTATCGGATCAAGCTTTCCTACTTCGGACCGTCTTACGTGGATCTGTTGCTTTACCAGGATAAAGGTGAGGATGACGAGGATGAGGATGAGGACGAGGGTGAGAGTCCACAGCTGCTGGAGGAGTCTCGACCGAAAAGAAAAGACCGGCCCGAGATAGTTTCCTTATCAGTGCGTAAAAAGTTAAAGGCCGGCAAGAAGTATTACATCGTGGTGCCGGTTGCAGGTGATTCCGATGAAGTGCCCACCTGGCGCTGGAACTACACGCTGATACTAACTCCCCGTTAATGCACCTTGTTTATTCCCTCCGGGCGGTCCGGCGCCCCGGAGGCCGGTGTGCGAGCTAACTATAGTTGAATGGCACTTAGTTTAGAACAAAACCCATAAGGCATTGAGTTCACTACTGTGGTTGGACAAGAGAGCGGGACTCCCAAGTCAGGACTCGCCGTGAATACATCCATGTAGGCTCGGGCGCCGGATCCAACCGGCGCACGGTCCTGCCTTGGAAGTCCCGCTCCCCCCCTCCGTCAATATTGCTTCATTAAGCACCATTAAACTAGAGTTCCTTTTTTAACTCCGTGAGGAAATCAAGGGTGCGCTCACCGGCGCCTTTTTCAATCGGCATGATGGCGGCGTTAAAATCAGTAACGCCGATGTCCCGTAGCCCCAGGACGCTTTTTCGCAGCGTTGCCTCATCTCCGAAAATCGCAATATCACCCGGGCCCGCTGCGCCTTCGCGGTCCAGCATGGCGCGGTAGGACGGCAGGAGGCCATAAATCTCCAGATCCTTGTCGACCCTGGCCCGGGCAGCGGCGACATCCTGGCACAGTGCTATGGGAATGCCGGCAACGACTCTCGGCTCGGGTTTCCCGGCCTCGCTCGCCGCGCTATTGACCGAGGGGATGATATGCTCCTCCAGGGTTTTCGGCCCTGTCATCCAGGTGATGGTACCGTCCGCGAGCCGGCCGGCAATTTTGAGCATCAACGGCCCCAGTGCGGCAACGATGGTGGGTACCGAATCGACACCGCTGACGTTTAGCTGGCAGTTCACCCGGTAGAGGTCGCCGTCGTACGCTACTGATTCACCGCGAAGTAGCGGCATGAGGACCTCGAGGTACTCGCGCATATGCCTGGCCGGCTTGTCATAGCTCATACCGAGCATATCCTCGATTACCAGTTTATGGGACAGGCCGATGCCCAGCACAAAGCGGTTGTCACTGGCGGCCGCGGCCGTCAAGGCTTGCTGTGCGATGGCGCTCGGGTGGCGGGGGTAAGTGGGTACCACCGCGGTACCGAGCTCTATGCGCGTGGTGGCGGCGCCGGCCAGCGCCAGGGTGGTGATGGCGTCAAGGTCAAAAATATGGGCCATCCACGCGTTGTCGAAGCCTCTTGCCTCGAGGTCTTTGATATGTTCGACGACGGCATTAAGGCTTTTGTCGGCCCAGCCATCGGTGATAATCATTGTGCCAATGCGCATAGTCGTAGTCCTTTTCCAGGGCCGTTTAACATACTCCGCTCGGCGAGCATTTTCCAGTTTTGCTATAGCCTTTTGGATTTAGCCCACTTATCCTTGGGGAAACGATAAACAGGGCCCCGGGGTCGATGCACGTGTGGAAATCCCATTTCGAACGGTATCTCCGTGTTGCCTTATCAAGGTTGTTGGTGGCGTGCCTGCCGTTATTGATGGCGACGTTCACAATGACCTTTTTAATGACCTCGTCGGTGACAATGTTCGCCGTAACACGACTACAGGCCGCAGGCCTGCAGGATAGCCTCGACGTCGTCACCACGACCAATCGTGACGCGGCGAAATCCCAGCAACAAATCGACAAGACTACACTGCAAAAACAGGCTTTGCTGGAGGAGTATCGGCGCCTGCGCAACAGTGCGGATTACCAGGCTGCCTACACCCTGGAACTGCAGCAACTGGAGCTTGCCCAGCAAGCCAGGATAGAAGCGCTGCGACAGGAAATCGAAGCGGCGAGGATCACCCAGCAACAGATCGTGCCCTTGATGCGGGCCATGGCGAACGCACTGGAAAAATTCGTGGTCCTCGACCTGCCCTTCCACCACGAGGAACGCATTGCCGCGGTGTTAAAGTTGAACCAACGGCTGCGGCAACCGGCGTTGTCGCTGTCGGCAAAGTTTCGCCTGTTGCTCGAGGCATATCAATTGGAGCAGGATTACGGCGGCACCATCGAAGCATGGCGCGGCACGCTGGTGCAGGATGACGAACCCCTGTCTGTGGAATACCTGCGTATCGGCAGGGTGGCGCTCTACTATCAAAGCCTGGACGGCCGGGGCAGCGCTTACTGGGACGCCGCCGGACAGGATTGGGTGCCGCTGGCCGCTGAATTCAACCGGGGCATCGCCGAGGCTCTTCGGGTCGCCAGAAATCAGCTCGCGCCGCGCTTGCTGACACTGCCCATGTCATCCCCCGTCACCTTGCCGCTCGAAACGGCGGGGGGTGTTCCATGAGTCGACGACTGGTCTTGATAGGTATGGTCTGGCTAATCGTCGGGCTGCTACCTGTGACAAACACACTGGCCGAGGAAACTACAGCCGAGAAAACTACAGCCGGGCAAATTACGGATCTCGATCAATTACTCGAGGCCGTGCGCGCACAACAGCGTGAGCAGCGTGAGTTGAACGCACGGCGGGAGCGGGAGTTCATCCAGGACAAGCAGCGCCAGCAGGTATTGCTGGCCGAGGCAAAAAAAGCGTTTGAGCGAAGCCAGCGCCAGAATCAACCCTTGCTGAAGACAACCGAGGCCAACGCGGCGGAAATCACCAAGCTGGAAAAACAGCTGGCGGGGCAGGTGGAGAGCATGGGGGACATCGCGGCGACCTTCCGCGAATTTACCGGTGATTTTGCCGCGGTTATGCAGGAATCCATGGTGACGGCGCAGTATCCGGCTCGCGACAAAAAAATGCAGTCGCTGGCGCAGGTTGATTCGCAACCGACGATTCCCCAGATAGAGACACTCTGGTTGCTGTTACAGGAGGAGATGACGGCAGCGGCCAGGGTGAGTCGCTTCGAAGCAACGGTGGTGGCGTCTGACGGTAGCTTGAAGCGGGATCAGGTGGTGCGTATCGGTACCTTTTCCGCGTACAACGATGAGGGCTTTCTGCGCTATATTCCCGAAACCGGTGAATTGCTTTCCCTGAGCAGGCAGCCCGCGGCACGTTACCGCAATGCCGCAGGGCAGTTCATCCGGGGTGACGCCGAACTTGCCACCGCTGTGGTCGACCCCACCCGTGGAAATTTGTTAGGGATGATGAGTTACACGCCGGGTCTGGGCGAGCGTATCGAGCAGGGCGGGACGATCGCTAAAATTATCCTGGCGCTGGGAGCCTTCGGTCTGTTGTTGACCTGCTGGCGTGGTCTTTACCTTGCAATGGTACATTTGCGGGTACACAGGCAACGGGGCGATATCGAAACACCGGCACCATCCAACCCACTGGGGCGCGTCGTGCTGGCTGCAGACGCTGTATCGCCGGGCGACGAAGAGCTGTTACAGCTCAAGCTCGACGAGGCCATCCTTGCCGAGATCCCGGCGCTGGAGCGCGGCAACGGCTTGATAAAGTTACTGGCGGCCATTTCTCCACTGTTGGGCCTGCTGGGTACCGTTACCGGCATGATTCTCACTTTTCAGGCTATCAGCCTATACGGGACCGGCGACCCGAAGTTAATGGCCGGGGGCATATCCCAGGCCCTGGTGACGACAGTGTTGGGGCTGGTGGTGGCCATTCCCCTGTTGTTTGGCCATAACTTCGTCGCCACCCTGGCCCGCTCTATCATTCAGCGACTGGATGAGCAGTCGGCGGGAATACTTGCCCGCAGGCAGGAGCAGCGGGAGCGAAAATGACGACGCTATGGTCAGATATTCCCCGCGATATCCTGGCGTTTGTCGAGCTGGGCGGGCCGATTATCTGGGCGCTGTTGGCCGCCTGCTTCCTGCTGTGGCTGCTCATCCTGGAGCGGATCTGGTTTATACGCATCAGCTGGCCGGGGCGTGCCAGGCAGTTGGTGCTCGACTGGGATGCTCGCGGGGATCGGTATTCCTGGAAGGCGAGAAAAATACGTGAGGCGACAGTTTCCGACGTCAATATGGCGCTGCACGCGTTGTTGTCCACGATCCAAACGCTGGTTGCGCTTTGCCCCTTGCTCGGATTGTTAGGTACTGTGACGGGTATGATAGGAGTCTTCGACGTTATCGCCGTCAGCGGTAGTGATGACGCCCAGGCCATGGCTAGAGGCGTGTACAAGGCGACCATTCCGACCATGGCTGGGCTGGTCGTGGCCCTGACCGGCATCTACTTCACCGTTCGCCTGCGTCAGCTGGCGGATCGTGAAACCAGTCGGATTGCCGACCAGCTGATATTGCAAGCGTCGGTTTCCAACCCGGGCTTGCAATCATGAGTGCGCGTCGGCACCTGCCGCCCCGGGATGAAACCGAGCTCGATATGACGCCGATGCTGGATATCGTGTTTATCATGTTGATTTTTTTTATCGTCACCACATCTTTTGTCAAGGAGTCCGGGGTCACCGTCAGCACGCCGCAGGCCGATACCGCCTCTCGCCAGGAGAACGTCAATATCTTTATCGCCATCACCGCCGCCGGCGATATCTGGATCGACAAGCGCCCGGTGGACCCGCGCTCGGTGCGAGCGATTGTGGCGCGATTACACGCTGATAAGCCGGAGGGATCAGTGATCATCCAGGCAGACGAGGAAGCGGCCACCCGAGTACTGGTCGACGTTATGGATCAGGTGCGCCTGGCGGGAATCGACAAAATCGCCATCGCCGCTGATAAGTCCACGGACTAGGCCGGCCCCGGCTATGCGTTTTATCCCTGCTTTTCTCGGTGCCCTGCTGGTCACCATCGGTGTCTTCCTGTTTATGCAGGGTTTGATCGCCGGCCGCCAGCGAGATGGTGAACAGCTCGTGTTGCGTCCGCCGGTCGAAATCATCGAGCGGCAGGAGGAGCAACAACGTGAGGAAACCGAGGAGAAAATCGAACAGCGAGAGCGGCCCGAGCCGGTAATGGAGGAATTGCGGCTTGCGCCACTGGTAGCGCAGGCGAGTGTCGAGCTGGAGGTGCCGGTGCTGGAGATGGCCAGTGGTGATCTGGATATAGCCGCGGTAGGTGAGCAATGGAGCGCGCCACTGGGCAAGGGCGGGGGAGGCTTTCTCGACGGCCAGGGGGTCGGCGCCGAGGGTTTTGTCGAGGTGGTGCCCTATACCACCCGTACCCCAAATGTCCCGGAACTGGCATGGAAAAACAAGATAAGTGGCTGGGTATTGGTGGCTTTCAATGTCATGCCCGACGGCAATACCCGCAATGTGCGTGTTCTGGATGCAAGTCCACGGGGGGTGTTTGAGGAGAAGGTGATCGCGGCGGTCTCGGACTGGAAGTATTCGCTACGCTTCCGGGGCAAGGTGGAGGGCGATATCGTTATGACCCAGAAGATCGAGATCGATTGGAAGGACTTCCCGATGAATATTCCGAATGTGGATTAGGCCGGTGGCGGGTCAAGCGCTTTCCACTATCGGCTTTGCACTGATTCTCACCACACTATCTACCGGGCTGCGCTCCGAGGATGGGCAGTATCGCAGCAAGGTGTTGATCGACCCCTCCGGGGCACTCGAAAAGGGTACGGCGCAGTCGGTAGAACAGCTGGAGCAGCAGCTGGATTCCCTCAGTGATCCCTATGCTAAAGCTGCCGCCAGCCGTCACATCGCACGAGTCCATGTCGAGCGCAAGCAATACGATAAGGCGATCCGCTATTATGAAACGGCGCTGGCCGCTGATGGTTTGTCGGCTGTCGCGGATCGGGAACTTTTGCGGGAGTTGGCCAGGGTGTACCTTCTGCAGGAGGACTATACGGCGGCGGTGAGGGCGCTTGAAAGAGCCCTGCAATACGACCTGGTGCAGGAGCCTGTCGATTACCTGTTGTTGGCCCAGGCCTGGTTCCAACTCGGCGACTACGTCAAGCTGGTGAAAACGCTGGATCAGCTGCAATCGAACAGCCTGCCGCTGGACCTTGTGCAACAGCGCCAGGCGCTGGCCCTGTACTACAAGGCCGGCGCTTATTCCCAGTGTGCGGATTTGCTCCACAGTATGTTGGAATACGAGCCCGACAATGCGCAATACTGGCACCAGCTGGCGGCTATCTACCTGTTACAAAACAAAAAGCGCGAGGCGCTGAACCAACTGGCCCTGGCCCACGAAAAAGGGGTGCCGTTCCGGCAACAGGATACGTTGCTGCTGGCTGACCTGTACGCCGTGAATGACAATCCTCACGGCGCCGCCCGGCTATTGCAATCAGCGTTGCTCGATCAAACGATTGCAGTGAGCGGCGAAAACTACCGCAAACAATTCGAGTACTGGCTGCAAGCGCGGGAGCGAGACCAGGCCATAGCGGCACTCGGCGAGGCGGCTCGCTTGACGGGTGATACCGAGCTCTACCTGTATCTGGCACAGCTCTACAGCGAGCAGGAGGCATGGCAGTCCATGCAGGAAGCGGTGTTGGCAGCCTGTGCCGTCGAGTTGGCTGATCAGTATGTGAGCCGGGCCAATTTATTGTTGGGCATCAGCCAGGCTAAATTGGGCGACAGCGGGGGGGCGCGTCGCTCGTTTATCAATGCGACCCTGATCGCCGGAGCCTCAGCACAAGCGGCGAAGTGGTTGCGGTTTATAGACGCAGAGCCGGTCACCCGGCCCGAGGCTCGAAAAATTATCGGCCCCTGTTATGGCAGTGAGGATAAACGGCGTGCCTTGCAAGCAGCAGCGGGCGTCGATGAGTCGGAGGATGCAGAGACAATCGTATCCCGGCCAGGGGAAAAAGCCGTCACCGCCATCAAGACGATTCCCGAGCAACGACTTTACACGGTCGCCTACAGTATGACGCCGGCCGAGGCGGCGGAACAGGCATTGTCGCTGGCCACACGCCTGGCGGTAAACCTGGTTCGCGCGGGAGGGGATGTCGATGGAGCGCTGCATATGTTGTTTGACGGGCCGCTGCCGGCACCGGGGGAGCCCGTTGATTTCGAGCTGGCATTGCCGGTCCGGGGCAAGCCTCGACCGAGCGGACGCTACAGCGAGCGCATTGCCGGGCCGTTCCGCTGCTCGTATCTGCTCTACCAGGGTCCGGTCGACGATATCGCTGTGGCATGGGAGGAACTGGCCAGGAGTACCCGCGAATCCGGCTACCAGCTATCCGGCCAGGCGCGCTATGTGTTTACCCGGGGCGGCTCTGTTCCGGCAGGTCACGTCGCCCTCGAGCTGCAGCTGGGCATTGAATAGGCGGGCTTACAAGCTATCCTCGCTGTCGGCATTGATGATCAATTGCCGGTAGAAACGCAGCATATTTTCCAGGTTGTCCAGGGATAGTCGCTCATTGCTGCCGTGAATTCCGCGCACGTCCGAGAATTCGAGAGATACGGGCATAAAGCGGAAAATCTGGCCGGAAAGATCATGGTAGTGACGGGTGTCGGTGGTTGCCAGCACCAGTCGCGGCGCGACCAATAGCGTATCGTCGGGCCAGGATTCACGGGCCGTGCGCTCGAGTAGTGCATAGGCGGGGCCATCGATCGGGCTGACCGGCGAGGGCTCCAGCCCTTCACCGGTCGGCTCGATGCGAATGGCATCGTCTTTTATCATGCGCCGCACATGGTCGGTTACATCCTGCACGGTCTCCCCCGGCATAATGCGAAAGTTGATAACGGCACTGGCCTCCGTCGGCAGTACATTCTCTTTGGGGCTGCCGGACAACATGGTTACCGCGGTTGTGGTTCTCAATGTCGCGTTTAATTCGGCTTTTTGTTCCATTTGTGCCAGCAACAGGGTTTCAAACAGCCAACGGTTGGCTAAAAACAGGCGCTGGCCAAAGGGAAGGAAGGCCATCATGCTGTCAAAGAATTCGTTGCTATAGTCCAGGCTTGCAGGCATCTGGGTATTTTCCAGTCGCATTACCGCCGCGGCAATTTGACCGGCGGCGGTGTGCCGTGGCGGCATCGATGAATGCCCGCCGCTATCTTCCGCTGTCAGGCGCAAGCTGAGGTAGCCCTTTTCGGCGTGACCCAGTAGCGCCACGGCATGCTCGACGCCCGGGATCATGCCGCTGGCGCCGATGGCACTGCCCTCGTCGAGTACCAGTGAGAATGTCTCACCTGCGGCCTGCAGGTACTCACTGATTTTTTTTGCGCCCTGCTGGCCGCCGATCTCCTCGTCGTGGCCGTAGGCCAGGTAAATCGAGCGTTGTGGTTGGTAGCCTTCAGACAGCAATTGTTCGATGGTTTCCATCTGGGCGATGATCGTGCCCTTGTCGTCCAGGGTGCCGCGCCCCCAGATAAAGCCCTCCTCGACCGCGCCGGAGAACGGCGGGTAGGACCAGCGGTCCTCGCTGCCTGGCGTGACAGGCACGGTGTCGTAGTGTGCCAACATGAGTATTGGTTCCAGGCCGGGGTCGGCGCCCCGCCAGTGGTAGAGCAAGCTGTATTCGTTTATCCGCTGTCGATCGAGGTTTGCGTGTAATACCGGGTAGGTGTCCGCCAGGTACTGCTGAAAGGCCCGAAACGCCTGCGGGTCGTCCATGGTTCGGCGCTGGCTGGAGATGGTTTCGATGCGGATGGCGCCACCCAGGTTCTTCGCCGCTTGCTCCAGGTCAATACCGAGTTCTATGGGCAGGGGCAGGATTTGCAGATAGCCGGCTTTTTGTACTACCAGGGCCCGAGCCACCACGAGTACTATAAGAAGTGCGGCTGCCGAGGCAAGGATAATCAGGAGACGTTTCATTCAACAGGCTCAAAGCAGCGTCGTCGGGGCAGAGCAGTTTACCCGCGACAGATAAAAATGAAAGCGGAAAGCGTCGCTGGTACGCTATTGGGGACGCAACCGAATGGCACTGACTTAAGCCCAACCGACTGATTTTTAGAGGAAATTTAGGGAGCTGGCGGCCCCAAATGGTAAGCTGGTAGTTACGACACCACAACCACCACCCGAGGAGCCAGCTCACATGTATCCTAACCAACGTCCAGCTACGGGGCAACAGCGACGCGTCAACCATTATGTGAACAGCATGGACTCCTATGCGATGTTCAACCTGTTGACGAGCCGGCCACTGTTTGATCAGATTGAAAAATTGCTGCCGGAGCACCGCGAACGGTTGTTTCCACCGACAGAGACCTTGTCGATGTTTCTTGCCCAGTCACTATCGGCAGATGGAAGTTGCAGACAAGTTGTCAATGATGCCATGGTTAAACGTGTTATCAGTGGCCTGAAACCCGGTAAAACCAACACCGGGGGATACTGTAAGGCACGAGTGCGCTTGCCGCTGGCGATGGTCTCGACACTTGCACGCCATACTGGAGACGTTGTTGCAGAGAGTGCCGCCCCTGGGTGGCACTGGCGGGGTCGACGGGTGCGCCTGGTCGACGGTGCTACGGTGACACTTCCCGACACAGAAGAGAACCAGGCTGCCTACCCGCAGCCGGGCAGTCAAAAGCCTGGCCTGGGCTTTCCCATGTGCCGTCTGGTCGCCGTGCTGTGTCTAGGAAGCGGCGCGCTACTCAATGCTGCAACGGGTCCATGTAAGGGAAAGGGCGGTGACGAGCAGTCGCTACTACGTTCGATACTCGATACGTTAAAGGGTGACGATATCTTGCTCGGAGATGCTTATTATGCGACCTATTTCCTGCTCAGTGAGCTGACCCGCTGCGGGGTCGATGGCCTGTTCGAGCAGTATGGTGCGCGCAGGCGCAGCACCGACTTCAGAACAGGAGAAAGGCTCGGCAAGCGCGATCACCTTATCGTCCTCTCAAGGCCGAAAAAGAAGCCCGACTGGATGAGTAAGGAAGACTATGATCGTACACCGGCCACGCTAAAGGTTCGTGAGTTTAAAGCTGGCGGAAAGATCATGGTAACAACGTTTCTGTGCCCTAAAGATACCCCCAAGTCAGTCCTCAAGGTCTTGTACAGCAGTCGCTGGAATGTGGAACTGGATTTGAGAAATATCAAGACGACGTTGGGCATGGAGGCGCTGCGCTGCAAGACCCCAGAGATGGCTATCAAAGAACTCTGGGTGTATCTGCTGGCCTACAATTTAATCCGGCTACTGATGGCGCAGGCCGCTTTGCTTGCGGGTCAAGTCCCGCGAGACTTGAGCTTCAAACACACGGTACAGATTTGGGTTTCCTGGCAACAGCGTGGTAGTGGAACACTCGACACGGTCACCATCCATGCCTTGCTGGTTTTGATTGCTGAGCCCAGGGTTGGCATACGCCCTGGGCGGATAGAACCACGTGCAGTGAAGCGGCG
>JAUXCW010000198.1 GCA_030618705.1 Gammaproteobacteria bacterium
CAAACTGCTATTTTGAGCAGGTTCAGGCGCGGGAGCAATGCAATGATCAGTCGTCGCAACCCTGTTTCAGTCAATGACGAAACATTCTGGAGTTTTATCGCCGGCAGAAAGAGCCTGCAGATCGGCACCATCGGCAGGCATGGCTGGCCCCACATGGCCAGCCTCTGGTTTGCCATCGACCAGCATGCTGTTATCCTCATTTCCTACAGTCGAACCCAGAAGGTGGAAAACCTGCGCCGGGACAGTCATGTCACCCTGCTATGGGAGGACGGCAGCAATAAGGAAAAGTTGGCCGGTGCCTCTGTCTATGGACACGCCGAGCTAATTCACGGCGCCGACGCCGACCGGTCCTATGAAACCCTGGCACATCATCACTTACAGATCCTGAGGCACTATGGGGATCACGGACTGAGCGATGAACAAGTCGATAAACTATTACGCGATACATGCGCAAAAAAAACGGCCATTATCATCCGCCCCGAAAAAGTCGTCACCTGGGATCATTCAAATTTGTGCGGGGTCTACTAGACCGGCTAGAATCCGGGTTCAAGGGCGGTTAAAGGGGACAGGCCTGAATGGCGCTGACTTAAGCCTTGTCGAACCAGTCTCCAGGAATTATGTCATCCCGGCATTCTTCAGGCCGGGATCACGGGATCCACGCACTTAAAACCTGGATTCCAGCCAAAGTGACCGCTGGAATGACGGAGTGCCTTGCTTAAGTCAGTGCCATTGGGGAATTGAAAAAATAACTGTGAAACCAAAGTTGAAGAGCTACCAGGGCATCACCGCACTGGTTACCGGTGCCTCCAGTGGTATCGGTCGAATTTTTAGCAAACGCATCGCCGCCCTGGGTGCAAAAGTGGCTATCGTCGCCCGCAACGGTGAGGCGCTGGACGAACTGGCACGGGAAATAACCGAGGCCGGAGGCGAGGCCCTGGTACTGCCCTGTGATGTCAGCGTGCTGGCAGAAGTACAGAACGCCTGCGAAAAAGCGCTGGCACGGTTTGGCCATATCGACCTTCTGTATAACAATGCGGGCTACGGTCGCCATCGTCGGTTCCTGGACTGGGATATCGAGGATCAGGAACGCATGATGCGGATCAATTACTTCGGCATGATGTATTTCACCAAGCTGCTGTTGCCGCAAATGGTGGCCCGAAAAAAAGGCTGGCTGGTATTCACCTCCTCGGTCGCCGGAAAACTGGCCACCCCCGATGAAAGCGCCTATGTCGCCACCAAATTTGCCACCACGGGCCTGGCCGAGGTGTTGTCCCTGGAAGTGGAAGACGATAACGTCCATGTACTCAATGTCTGCCCCGGGTCGATCAAGACACCCTTCTTTGATGAAGAGGCCTTGCGGCGAATGCCTCCCGTCGCAAAAAAAACCATGGGCGACCCCGATGTACTGGTGGATAAAATCATAGCGGCCCTGGCAAAGGGCAAACACGAGATAACATACCCGGGGGGGATTTCTCTCGGTTATATTGTGCGAGCTATTGCTCCCAATTTTATGCGTCGACAGGTCAAACGGGTTACATTGGATGCCATGGAATAGTCAAATGACACTGATGCAACACACACGCCTCGGGGTACTTGTTTGTGCAATCCTTGTCGGCTTTTCGTCCGTGGCCGAGGTACCCCCCGAGTATGAATTTCTCGGCAAGGTCGAATCGCTACCCACTCCCTTCAGCCCGTACTGGATCTGGACCAGCGACGCCGTGCTGAACAAAATGTCCCTCATCGATTTGCTCAGCGGCGATAAGCTCGGTGAGGTCGACGGCGGCCTGTATATCACCACGGGATTATTCCCCGGGGATGATGCTTCTTTCTATATCCCGGAAACCCACTACTCCCTGGGAAGCCGTGGCGAGCGACTGGATGTCATTACATTTTACGACAGCGTGACACTGTCGATCAGCGATGAAGTTTTCCTCCCCACACAGCGGGCACAGAATGCACTACCGGTGGCCAACTCCGCCATTTCCGATGACGGGCGCTTCCTCGCCATTTACAATTTCACCCCCGCGCAGTCGATAAGCATTGTTGACACCCGGTCCAAAGCATTTGTTTCCGAGATTACCACGCCCGGTTGCGGTCTTACCTATGCTGCCGGCGACAGACGATTTTTCCTGCTGTGTGCTAACGGTTCCCTGATGTTGATTACCCTCGGTGAGCGAGGTGAACTACTGGGTAAAACCCGCTCCAAACCCTTCTTCGATCCGGCTGCAGACCCGATCACCGAAAAAGGAGTGCGCTTCCGGGACAACTGGTACTTCGTCTCTTTCGACGGTTATATGTACCGGGTCAACGTGGCGGATGACCCCCGGTTTGATTCGCCCTGGTCCCTGCTATCGGACGCCGATCGAGAAGACGACTGGAAGGTCGGCGGCCGCCAGTTTCTGGCGATCGATGAAAAACGCAAACGCGCCTTCGTACTATTACACCGCGGCGATGTCGATACCCACAAGACAGGTGGCACACATCTGGGCGTCTATGATCTCGAAAAAAAAGTCATGATAGAACGGCTACCGCTGGAAAGTCCCGGCTTTACCTTTTCCGGCCAATCAATAGAGTTTGGCCAGGATTGGATCTGGCCGTTCAACGGCCTGTATAACGCTATCGGCAGGCTGGCGATGCGCCTCGAGCCACACGCCAGGCCAGACGCACTGCTGGTAACCGGCGGGGATAAGCCCCTGCTGGTGATTGCCGGGGAATTCAGCGGCTCGGTGGCGGTCTACGATGCCGAATCCCTGGAGTTTCTTCACCGCGTGAGCAGTTCCAACTGGACTACCCTGGCCATCCAGAATCCGGGATGGGGGCGGTGATCGTGGCCCTGGATCCGGTATTCGTCATCACCTTGCGGCTTGGCCTGTCAGCTCTGTTTATGGTCTCCGCGGTAAACAAAAGCAAAAACTTTTCTGCCTTCCTCGCCGCACTGGACGATTACCGGATACTGCCGCAAGCATTGCAGACAGTGTCCGCCGTAATCTTACTGGCAACAGAGTGGCTGACCGCGATAGCACTACTCCACTTTGGCTGGGCATGGCCGCCAGCATTGGCGGCTGTATTATTGCTTCTCTATGCCAGCGCGATCAGCGTAAACCTGTTGCGTGGTCGAAACCATATCGATTGTGGTTGTTATGGCCCGGCACACAGGACTGTAACATTGAGCTGGCTCCTGGTGATCCGGAATACAGTACTGGCCGCCGCCGCGGCGCTGTCGTTTTTTATGGTCTTCGAGCGGCAGCTCCATTGGCTGGATATGTTCACCATCACCCTGGGCGTGTTAGTCCTGGGCCTGCTATATCAATCCGTGGAGCTGGCGCTTGGCCATTACCAGCGGGCGGTCTCCTATATGAACAAACCAGGCATGCAGTAATGGAAAATATGCTCATCGTTTCCAATATCATGCTGTGGATACTGGTGCTGATTTTATCCCTGGTCGTCTATGCACTGATGCGACAAATCGGCCTGCTCCATGAAAGAGTGTTTCCGGCCGGAGCGCTAATGACGCTGCATGGTCCCGCTGTGGGCGAGCCGGTGGAACCCATGGAGCTTACCGCCTGGTCCGGCGCGTCCATCGATATTGCCGCCAGGGGGCAGAGCTCTCTTGTCCTCTTTATGTCACCGTCCTGCCCGGTATGCAAAACCCTGCTGCCCTGCCTGGGCTCCGTCCAGCGAGCGGAAGCCGGCGCCAGGCCCATGAGAATACTGCTGGCCAGCGATGGTGAGCGCTCCGACCACGAGGCATTCGTCGCCAGCAACGGTATCGATCCCGACCGCTATGTGCTCTCCCGCGAGCTGGGCCTTTATTTCCTGGTCGATAAGCTGCCCTATGCCGTGTTGATCGACGAACAGGGGATACTGCGAGCCAGGGGTATGGTCAATTCCCGGGAGCACCTGGAAAGCCTGTTTGAAGCGCGCAATCGTGGTATCGCCAGCTTGCAGGAATATTTCATGACCGGGGGTAGCGATTATGAGTCAGTTTGATAAATGGATTACCCGGCGCACGCGCCGTCTTGCGCGGCTAACCTCCAGACGGGGTTTTCTCAATCGAATCGGTGTGCTTCTGGTCGGAGCCAGCGCGATACCCCTGTTACCCATGGCGCGTGCCGCTGCACCCGAGCAATACCAACGGCCACCGCTTCCCGGCGACCCGGCTATCGATACACCCGAGGGAGACCCGGAAAACTGCAACTACTGGCGCTACTGCTCCATAGACGGTGCAATATCCAGCTGCTGTGGCGGCACACCGCGATCCTGTCCACCCGGCACCGAGATGTCGCCGGTATCCTGGATAGGCACCTGCCTCAATCCGGCGGACGGCAAGCACTATATCGTGTCCTATAACGACTGCTGTGGCAAAAGCAATTGCTCACGCTGTTTTTGCTTTCGCAACGAGGGTGACAAACCGGTGTACTACCCCGGGAAAAGCAACGATACGGTGTGGTGCCTGGGCAAGGCGGGCCTGGTTTACAATTCCACGGTCGCCGTCGTCCTGGGTGTCGCCACGGAAGAAGATCGATAAGCCCATGCCCAAATCACACTTTTACTGGCTGGCGCTGGCGGCTTTACTCTCGGCAAATGCGCTGGGCGAAACCGCCCGTAACAGTTACCTGTTGGAATGCCAGGGCTGTCATGGCCTGGACGGAAGTGGCGCAATTGCTACAGTGCCGTCGCTGAAAGATCATATGGCCAAATTTTTATTGGTGCCCGGCGGGCGAGAATTCCTGGTGCGGGTGCCGGGCAGTGCGCAGTCGTCTTTAACGGACCAGGAGCTCGCCGATACCCTTAACTGGATGCTTTCGCACTTCGGTCCCGGGGATATTGCCGGCCCCCTCCCCGGCTATTCGGCGCAAGAGGTATCAAGCCTGAGAAAACTACCCTTGATTGATGTCGAGAGCACACGGGCCGCACTGATCGAGGCCATTCGACAAATAGATGGGAACGAAGGGATCAAAAAATAATCCCTTCGTCCCGAATGGCGCTGACTTTGGCGATATTGACGGAGGGGCCGGGGCTTGAATGCAGCGGTTCGACGCCTCGACGATGATCTTGACCTGCCCCGCACAGCGTTCGCAGGTCTCAATATCGATCCGGATGCGGCCCAATTGAACACCCGCTTCAGACGCTGCATAAACGCGCCTTCCCTGGCATCGCATTGACCTCCTCGTTCCTGAGCAGTCGATTAACTAATTTTTCAACCACAAATGACCACCGCCACACTCCCACTATCACAACAACAAGCCCAACTCATTCTCCCTTAAATCCTTAAACTGCAGGCGTCCCCAGTGACACGTTGTAACGCGGATTCCTTTCCCGTGAAAAGAGGCAGCGCACCCCAGGGCACCTTCCTGCTCAAGTATGATGCCGCTCAAGCGGCTCTGGGGGTTACCGCCTTACGGATTGCAGCCTCATCCGCGTTTGCTAGATCGTAGCGTGTTTGCAGATTCAGCCACGACTGAGCATCACCGCCAAAGTACCGAGCAAGGCGCAAAGCGGTGTCGGGCGTGATACTCCGGCGCTCTTTCACGATCTCGTGCATTCGGGTGGCTGGAACACGCAAATCCATTGCCAGCGCATTGACGCTAAGCTCCAGAGGTGCCAAGTACTCTTCTCGGAGAATTTCCCCAGGATGAATAGCGCGCATATTGTTTGCAGTGGTCATGTGACCTCCTAGTGATAATCTACAATTTCGACGTCATACGCATCGTTGTCTGTCCAGCGAAAACACAAGCGCCACTGGCGGTTAATCCGAATACTCCACTGACCTCTACGGTTACCAGATAGACGCTCCAATCGATTGCCTGGAGGGGAGCGTAAAAAGTCGATAGTCGCGGCACTGTCAAGTATTTGCAGCTTGCGCTCGGCAACTGGCCGAAAAGCGCGAAACTGACGAGGATTCCCGCCTCCGAACAGGGTTTCGGTAGGGGCGTCAGCGAAAGTTTTAATCATGGAAGAATAATATAACGCGCATCGTATTACGTCAACCGTTACATTTGATCGAAAAGGGGGCGAATAAAAAGCGCGGGGAAAGGGGAAACTGCTCACCCTCTGGCGAACGCCCTATCGCCTCTCTTTCAATCACATCCACAAAGTTAGAAAAGGCGCATCCGTTGGGTTAAGCCTGGAGAGGCCTATGCAAATTTCAGTGCCTGGTATTCGTTGAGGTCAACGACCTTTTTCGCCTGCCACAGGTCGTAGTTGTCTTGCATTAGCATCCAGCTCTCAGCGGAACGCCCCAAGACTTTTGAAAGCTTGAGCGCCATTTCTGAAGAAAGTCCGGTTTTCTCGTTGATCAGACGGCTCACCAGGCCGGTGCTGACCTTTAATTGTCGGGCCAATTCATTAGATCCAATACCATTGGGTTCCAGGTACACCCGCTTGATAAACACCCCCGGGTGCATCGGGT
>JAUXCW010000345.1 GCA_030618705.1 Gammaproteobacteria bacterium
CACGTACAGCCGATGCATCCGTGATATTGATCTCGATTGGCAGCACCCGCTGTGTATCTGTTTTACATTGCGTGGCAATTTTATCGATGACGTCGGCGTGCGCTCTCAAGTCCAGTACCACGATGTTGCTACCGTCGGCCGCCAGCGCCCTGGCCATGGCAAGACCAATACCGCTCGCCCCACCACTGATAATGGCGAGTTTACACCCCCATCTGGATTCCATGTTGTCTCCTGCTTACTGGTGGATTCCCCGGCCCAACGCATTCAGCGCGGCCTCGCCCCTCGACGAGGATAACAGCATTTACTCATTGGGCCGTAGAGTAAAACTTCGGCGACGATTACATTTGACTTTCTACGCCATGCTTTTGACATATGACGCAGCTGCCCTGGTTTCTGTGATCGAGACGGTACCGAGGATCGCCGCCGCTGGACTCCGGCAAAGCGAATCTTCCACTGTGAATACTATTAGCTTATGCTGCGAATTGTTTGGCCATAACCTATTGCCTCGCGCTTCTGTGAAAACCAGCTATTTTGTTCCTGCGTTATTTGCAGAATAGTCCGGTCAAATGGCAACTTCTCACCGGGCACTGTCAGCAATGTGGAGGTAGATTGAAAACACCGAAATATGAGGGATCGCACGATGGGTAAGTTTATTGTAACGCCGGTAAGCACCACCGATTATCGACGCCTGGCCGAAAAAAGATTGCCACGGTTCCTGTATGAATATATCGATGGCGGCGCCAACGAACAGGACACCATGGCGGCCAATATTGCTGATTTTCGCCGGTACCGGCTGAAGCAGCACGTCCTGCGCGATGTCGGCGACAGGGATACCAGCACGACACTGCTTGGCCAGGCATCGTCCATGCCGGTGGCCCTGGCGCCCGTCGGTATGGCCGGAATGATGGCCAGGCGCGGCGAAGTTCAAGGGGCGCGTAGCGCCAGAACGGCCGGTGTACCGTTTACCGCATCGACGGTGGGGATTTGCCCCATCGAGGAAATACAGGCCGCGGTTGGGGTGGCGCCCTGGTTCCAGCTCTACATGCTGCGAGACCGGGATATCATACTTGGCCTGCTCGAGCGCGCACAAGCCGCGGGGTGCGGCACCCTAGTGTTTACCGTGGACCTTGCAGTGGCTGGTATGCGCCATGCTGATACCCGCAACGGTATGCTCGGTGGCGGTCTCAAAGGCAGCCTGGCAAAGCTCTGGCAAATCGGCACCCGTCCGGCCTGGGCTATTGATGTCGGGCTCAGGGGTAAGCCCCATAACTTTGGCCACCTGCGTGATGTAGTGCCCGACCCCAACGACCTCAATGCCTACAAGGCCTTTATCGATGCCCAATTCGACCCCACCGTGACCTGGAAGGACATCGCCTGGCTACGCGAACAGTGGCACGGGAAAATCCTGCTGAAGGGGATCATGGAAGCGGACGATGCGCGGGCCGCCGTCGAGGCCGGAGTAGACGGCGTGCTGGTTTCCAATCACGGCGGCCGACAACTGGATGGCGTGAGCTCGAGCATTTCCAAGCTTGCCGACGTTGCCTCGGCGGTCGGCGAACAGACGGAAGTGTATCTGGACGGCGGTGTCAGAAGCGGAATCGATGTGGTAAAAGCCGTGGCACTCGGCGCAACCGGCGTACTTATCGGCCGCCCCTGGGTCTGGGCCCTTGCCGCAAGAGGCGAGGCGGGACTCACCGACTACCTGGCGACCTTGCAAAAGGAAATTTCCATCGCCATGGCGCTGTTGGGCGTAAACACGATGGAAGATCTCACCCCCGATCTTATCGAGGACTAAGCGGAGACAAGCAAAATGACCAACGCCTGCTCGACGCTGTTCCCCAACAAAATAAGCGTTCACCCATGGTGGCACAGGGGGGAGTTTCACGCCGGACATTCAACGTGCCATTGAGGGTGTTTATCCTGCGGGCCTATCCGGTTCCAGGTCGAAGGTTTCGATCATCCAGTCGAAATACAAACCGCTGGATAGAAAGTCCAGGTAGATTTCGTTGAGCAGGGAGACCAGTTTTCGCACAGCATAGTCCAGGTCATCATCAAGCATTTGCAGGGTCAGCGCGATATCGCCACCGCGATTGTAGGTTTTCAAGCGTGCTTTTTTCCTGTCGCAGCGCCGGTGGTCGGGCAATGTGTCATTTTGCCTGGCTTTCAACCAGAGCTTGAACGCCTTGTACATCGGGGAATCCGCCGGCACATTCGGCAACACGCAGGCAATACGCAGGCTTTTCTTTGCGCTGTCATAGGTGAGTTCGAATACCTGCTTGCGGTGCCACAATACCTGGTAGCGCCCCCGTGTGTTACCCGATTCACGCCGACTAAAGCCCTGGAATACTCGACGCTCGGCATATTCCTCCAGAATGTCCCCCACCGCCGGCACGTTCTCCATCAGTGTGCGGCGGCACCCGTACCCGGCTCGGCGTTCAATGCAATGCCGGGGGGATAATCCCGGGGCGAGGTGAATTCCTTGGTTGCCTGGCAATTGATCAGTGAGGAGACTTTTTCATCCCTGGCCAATTTATAGGCGCGTGCCAGGGCCGTGCGAAACTCCTCCGGCGTTCGCACATATTCTCCATTGGCTCCCAGGCCCTGGGCCATCTGGTCATAGCGCAGGTTCTCCTGGAATAAATACATATGCATGGAACGGGCGGAGCGAGCGGCATTGGGCCACACCCCCCAGGCATTGTTGTTATATACCACGGTGATGGTCGGCAGGCCGTATTTGATTGCGGTATCGAGCTCAAACAGGCTGTAGGCCATGCCGGCGTCACTGGTGATACACAGGGTCGGCGCGCCCTCGTAACCCGCCTGGGGGCCGACCCCTCGCTGCACCGCTGCACTGACACCCATCATCATCGACATATCCGGGCCTATCGCACCGTATTGATAAGGCGGCACGATCATATGGGCCGGTCGGTTGGCGCGCATATAGCGCCCGGCAAAGATACCGGTTGTCCACCCGCCCCAGCCGGTGACAACCGCCAGTCGGTCATCGGTATCATTGTCGAGGAAGCGCTGGGTATCCCGCGCAATCACGGCGGGATGCAGAAGATGGGTCTGCTTGGAGTACTTGAGCCCGAGTTGATAAACATCTTCAATCTGTGTTTCGTAGCTTTGCTTGGCTTTGCCGATTTCCGACACCCAGTCCGCGCGCTTCTTGCGTGGCACGGCATCTGCCAGCGCCTCCAGAAACAGCGCCTCGTCGCTGACCACGCCCAGCTCCAGCGGCCAGTTACGGCCCAGGTCTTCCTGCTCGGGATGCACACGAATGGCTTTGATCTCCGGATTGAAACGGTACTCCCCCGGGCTCGGCATGCAATATTGGCCGATAAAAATGACCAGGTCCGCGCTTAATAGCGCAGCCCGCGCCGCCATCACACACAGCGGATGTTCATCGGGAAAGGCGCCACGGGTCGGGCCGGATGTCGCCACGGCAATCTGGTTGCGCTCGGCCACACGCCTGAGTGCATCCCAGCC